>JBAJNM010000030.1 GCA_036881865.1 Parvularculales bacterium
AACGGAGAATAAAAAGATTATTGTAGATGGTGAACAATTCACGCTATCCGAAATATCCCATAGGTGTGAAGTTCACCGGTTTCGTGACAACTACGGACATATAGAGTGTTCGGATTCAAAGTTCCGCACAATTGAACGGAAGTGTGAGGCGCACTTTCCGGGAGTGCATGTAAAGACAGGTGAACTGGAATGTTCGGGTGAAGAACTCCAACTTATACAAAGCTACTGCAGCGCCACGATGTATTCGGACTCATACGCAGAAATAGACTGTTAGGTTTACCGTAGAACGATTAGGAAAATGATGGATACAAATTCTGTTATTTCAAGCATAATTAATCCGGAAAAACTATACTCTCGCTCAGAGGTACTTTCTAAACCCTGCCCCGTACTGGAAAGAGGGGGTTTCTGCGCATTCTATTTTCAGGATATTCCCCCCGAAGTTCCCGTTGAGGGATGCCATGTAAAAGATAGTAAGACACTTTTGTATATTGGTATAAGTGGTAATCTTCGAACAAGAGTGGTATCCAACCATTTTAGAGGCAATGCATCAATCTCAACATTGAGGCTTAGTATGGGTCTTCTCCTGTCTTTATCTCTCAGGCGTGTAAAGGAAAGAATAAGATTTACACGCGAAGACGAAGAGTGGCTAAACGACTGGATGGAAGACCACGCTTTTGTGTGTTGGGTGGAACATAATGCGCTGGGGAATATAAAGGGTGAGATCTTGACAGAATTATCCCCTCCTTTGAATATTGATTATAATAAACATCATCCCTTCTCAATGAGACTAAGTCGCATGAGGGAAGATGCAAAAAATGAAGCGAGATCACTACCTATTGTGAACGAATAAGACCAGAAGAATTATACGATTAAAGATCGTCAAATATATAATTTCCAACAAAAAAGATTCTATTATCCGAGAAGAACAAGCATAACAATGATTATTACTATACCTATTGTAATAGGGATAAGAATCGCGAGTGTCGCTGCCATTACCAGAGAAAACCAGACGAGTGTAACGATGAGCAGGAATCCGATTATTGCAAGTTCTATAATAAGAGCGTTTTCTCCTTCTACTTGACCAAACTCAAGCGGACGCACTTTAGTTTGAGAAATACTCAATCATTATAAAAATCGCTATACTTGAACTTACAACAATCAACAGTGTCGCAAAAATCCCGAAAATGGTCCTGATCAGATCATCAATTAACGCAAGCAGAATATTTTTAGTTTCTATCCATCCAAAAAATACAACGCAAAAAAGTAACGACCATGGGAAAAGAACAACCAATAGTGTTGCCATTATAGCGAATTCCCATAAATCCATATTCAAGTATGGATCTTTACCCTTTTTAATTTCTTTCTTTTCTTCAACGTCTTCAGGCATATACGAAACAATTCCGTATAAAATTTCCAATAGGCACTTTTTCTGCGGATCTTGAAAGATTTGGGGTTAATTGAATGAATCAACCATCAATATCAATCAAATCTCTAATATTATCTTTTTCTCCGCGTAGCAATTCCTGAAGGTTAGATATTTCCGATATTTTCCAATAATTCTCAGTTTTTATTAACTTTAACTCTAATAGTGTTTTTTCACTTGTATCAGAATTTGTTAACTCAAAACCAACTCTTGCCATATTTCCGTTTTTGTTTAAGTAAGTCATTTCAGCAGAACCGGCAATAGTTTTTAGAAAATCCGTGTTATCACCTGATGATGTTGTTCCACTCTCATGGCCTGATGGTATTCTTTCAATGTTTTTCTCCCAAAACTCATCAAAACCTTCAATTATTGCGCTTGCAATAACAGGCTTTAAAAGTACAACCAAACCCTGAGCAAGCACCTCTGTATCAAAAAATGAAGTATCGGTATTGGCCTCTTCATTTATTTCTTCCAAAAATACTTCTGTGATATCTGCAATCACTCCTTCAATGATGTTTTCCGTATCAACATGTTTTTCAAAAAGATATCTGTCTTTGTTTTCAATAGATTTTTGAATCTGCAACAAACTATATTCGGGTGTATTTATCCAATAGTTGTACCCTATCGTCAGGGCTCCCACGATCAAAATTAGTGTAATAATTAAATATATTTTTTTCATATTCTCATTTCTGACCCCTTAGTCATCATATTGAATAGCTTTTTAGAAAGTGGACTTCTCTGTCGTCTTTTTTCATGCCAGCAGTTTCATTCATGAAATTATTTCTATCCTCCCGGGTTTTGAAGATCCAAATACAAATAGTGTCTTTTGAATGGTAAATAGCTTTTAATTCATCATCGATTTCACAGATTTCTTTGGGAATATCTGTCTTAATACAAATCATTTTTTGAACCTATTCAACCGTAACAGACTTAGCCAGATTGCGGGGCTGGTCAACATCCGTGCCTCTGGCAACCGCCGCATGATACGCCAACAGCTGAATGGGGATAGTGTATAATATAGGCATTGCCAACAGACCTGCTTCAGGGAGCTTTATTATGCCATCGGCAATATCCGCTACGACGCCGGCTCCCTTTTCATCCGTCAGCACGAACAGGCGGCCGCCCCGTGCATGAATCTCCTGCATATTAGAAAGCGTCTTTTCAAACAACATTGTGGAAGGCGCAATGGCCACCGTGGGAACGTGTTCATCAATCAGGGCTATGGGGCCGTGTTTTAACTCTCCGGCTGCGTAGCCTTCCGCATGAATATAAGAAGTTTCTTTCAGCTTAAGCGCACCCTCAAGAGCCAAAGGCCAACAGATCCCACGACCTATATAAAAGACACTATACGCTGCACTAAGGCTATGGGCGTGCCCTTCAATTACTCCGCTTAACGTCAGGCAATCGGCAATCTGATGAGGAATGGCGACGAGTTCTTCCGCCATAACCCGCTCCTCCTCTTCATCTATGGTGCCACGGATGCGGGCCGCCGCTACCGCCAAGGCGGCCAGAACCCCCAGCTGACATGTAAACGCCTTGGTCGATGCCACTCCAATCTCCGGACCCGCCAAGGTAGGAAAGATATAATCGGCGTCACGGGCCATGGACGAGTTAGTAGCGTTAATAATCGCTGCCGTTTTTTGCCCTTGCTCCCGGCAATAACGCAAAGCCGCTAACGTATCCGCCGTCTCGCCGGACTGTGAGATAAATAACGCAATGCCCCCCTGACCCTTCTGCTCTTTTTGTACCGGCATTATTGGTTCGCGGTAGCGAAACTCGGAGGCAATGTCGACCTCTACCGGAATACGTGCCAGCCGCTCAAACCAGTCGCGGGCCACTAATGCGGCAAGATAGGCTGTTCCGCATGCCACCATGGTGAGTTTGGATACGGAGGCAAAATCAAACGGCACATCACCGGGCAATTCAATTCTGTTGGTTTCATAGTCTATGAACTGTGCAAGGGTGTGTGTGACGGCTTCCGGCTGCTCATAAATTTCTTTCGCCATGAAATGACGGTGATTGCCCTTGTCTGCAAGTGTTGACGACAGCACAAGAGTTTGAGGGGCGCGGGAAACCCGCTTGCCCTTATGATCATGAAACGTGACCGTACCGCCCTCTAAAATTACCCTGTCCCCTTCTTCCAGATAGGTCACACGATTGGTCAAACCGGTGAGTGCAATGGTATCGGAGGCCAAATAGGTTTCACCCTCACCAAAACCCACCACCAGAGGGGAACCGACCCGCGCCCCCATAACCATTCCCTCATGGCCTTTAAAAATCATTGCGATAGAAAATGCGCCCTGAAGATCACCCAACACCCGCTCTATCACCTCGGGGGGAGCAAGCCCCTGATCCCTGTAATAATATGTGGCCAGAACGGCGATGACTTCTGAATCCGTCGGCGTTTCAAAACGCATGCCATGATCCGTTAGCCTGTCACGCAGGGCGCGATAATTCTCAATAATGCCATTATGGACGATCGCCACATCACCGGTGGAATGAGGGTGGGCGTTTTCAGCACTGGGCGCCCCGTGTGTTGCCCAGCGCGTATGCCCGATACCCGTTTCGCCCGGCAGGGGCGACTCATTAAGAGAACCCACCAATCCATCCAGTTTGCCCTTGACGCGGCGGCGTTCAATCGTACCGTTAATCAGAGTGGCCACACCGGCGGAATCATATCCGCGGTATTCAAGACGCTTTAACGCTTCCGTAATCGTCCGCGCTACGGGCTCCTCGCTGGCAATGCCGACAATGCCGCACATTACTTTTTGCTTTCCGGTGTTTTTTTATACCGCCCCGCCAGCCCCTTCTTGTTGGATTGGCGTGTGCGGGCAATGGCCAGATCATCTTCATCAACATTGTTGGTGATAGTGCTGCCGGAGGCTATGTAGGCATCTTTTCCTATGGACACAGGGGCTACAAGAGCGCTGTTGGAGCCGATAAAAGCCCCTTCACCTATGTCAGTATGATGTTTGTTCACGCCGTCATAATTACACGTAATAACTCCCGCGCCTATGTTTGCGTTAGCCCCGACACGGGCATCTCCCACATAACTTAAATGACTGATTTTGGCACCCGTTTCAATTTGGGCGTTCTTGACCTCGACGAAATTGCCGAGTTTCGCTCCTGAAGCAACATGAGAGCCGGGCCTGACGCGCGCAAAAGGTCCAATCTGCGCACCGGCCTCAATCACCGCCCCTTCAATATGGCTAAACGAGCGAATATGCACTCCCGCCCCGACCCTGACGCCCGGACCGAACACAACATGAGGTTCTATTATGACATCGGCCTCCAGCACCGTATCACAGCATAGTTTCACACTTTCCGGTGCTTCCAGGGTTACCCCTGCCGCAAGGGCTCTTGCCCGCAAGCGGTTTTGCATGATGGCCTCCACCTTTGCCAAACCGGCCCGGTCATTAACCCCGAGGGCATCTTCTTCATGAGCCTCCACGACCCGGCACGACAACCCGTCCTGATGGGCAAGGGATACAATCTCCGTTAAATAATACTCCCCCTGAGCGTTATCATTAGACAACCGCTTTATGAGGGATGCCAGATGCTCTCCCGACACGGCCATGGCTCCCCCATTGCACAACGTAATGGCCTGTTCTTCTTTATTGGCATCACGGGCTTCTACAATGCGCACCAGCTGACCCGACCCGTCCGTAACCAGCCGTCCATAGGCCGACGGTTCCTCAGGGTCAAACCCCAAAACCGCAACATGAGCGCCCTTGTCGCGAGCCTCTATAAGAGACATGATGGCCTGCTCTCTTATTAAAGGCGTATCCCCGAATACAATCAGCACATCATCGGTTATCTGATCTGCCAACACCGGCAAGGCACACGCGATAGCCTCACCCGTTCCCCGCGGTTCCTTTTGATACACCACGGCGGCCTCCGGGTAGTCCCGTTGAACATAATCAATAACCGGTTGAGCGTTGGGGTCCATAACCACCACGGAGCGCACATCAGGCACCCCACCCTTTACAGAGTTCGTTGTTATAGCGCTTGCCATATCCAATATGCACCCCAGCATGGGCTTACCCGCAACGGCATGCATAGATTTTGGGGTGTTCGTCTTCATGCGGCTGGCGCGCCCACCCGCAAGAACGATAAATGTGACGGTACGTTCCATAACGGCTTCCCAAAATGGCTCCTAAAAATCCCCGAAGCTTAACGGGTAGAATCGCCAAGCCTGTGTTTATAGTGCCACGAGCCTATGAGCCGTAAAAGTCACATATTGTATCTTATTGTTGCTTTTTAGATAAAATACCTAGCCAGTCTTATCACCTATGGTCTTTTGCAGGCGGAAATTTTCTTCCACATAAGCCACCAACTCATCCAGACACTCCTCAACGGAATGTCGGGCCGTATCAATAATCAAGTCCGGTGATTGCGGTTCTTCATAAGGTGCCGATACGCCGGTGAAGTCACTAATCTCTCCGGCATGAGCCTTGCGGTATAACCCTTTAGGGTCACGTTCGGCACAGGTCTCAAGGTCGGCGCGGATATAAACCTCCCGAAAACTTTTTCCCGCAGCCTCCCGCGCCCTATCCCTGTCTGAGCGGTATGGCGAGATAAATGCCGTAACCGTCAGGATACCGGCACGGGCAAACAAGGCGGCCACCTCTCCGACACGGCGAATGTTCTCCGAACGGTCTTCCGGAGAAAAACTCAGATTGGCATTCAGGCCGTGGCGCACATTATCCCCGTCAAGGGCATAGATCTGAAAGCCCAGATCGAAAAGACGCCGCTCCAGCTGAACCGCCAATGTAGATTTACCCGCTCCGGAATATCCCGTAAACCATAACACGCCCCCTTCGTGACCCTGTCTGCGGATACGCTCTTCAACGGAAACCGCATGAGGCACGCGCTGAATGTTAGTATAGCGCCGGGTTATCAATTCACGCTGGTCAGCATACCCCTCCATAGAGATGATACCACCGCCTGCAATGTCATATCCGTCAACAAGAACAAACCGCCCCGTTGAAGCATTATCGCCAAACTCGTCAAGAGCGACAATGCGCCGTGTGCGCAATACAACCTCTGCGACCTGATTACGGACGACCTGCGTTCCGTCTTTCAGAGATAAATCATCCGTATCAATAATTCTGTCAATGCTCTGAACACTGACCCCCACCTCAAGTGGCCCGATCCTGAGGCGGTATTCCCGCCCGACGGTAAGAGGAGTCTCTCCTAACCAAAACAGGCGCGCGCAAAATACGTCCGTCTCCGGAGGCGGCTGTGTCTCTTCGCTAATTAACTCCCCGCGCTCAACAAAAATTTGCTCGTCAAGGGTAATTCCTACCGACTCCCCTGCACCGGCCTCCTGAGGCAACACCGCATCCTGACGCGCAGACCACGCCTCTATGGTTTTTACACAAGCCGTTTTGTTAGACGGAGAAAATAAAACCCTGTCCCCCACCCGTATACGTCCGGATTCAATACGGCCCGCGATGATGCGGCGTTTATCAAACTTATAAACATCCTGCACCGGCAGCCTTAAGGGTTGTGCTACCGGCGGAGCAGGCAAAACATAATTATCAAGCACTTCCAAAACCGTCGGCCCCTTATACCAGGGCATGGCTTTAGATTTCTCAGCAACATTGTCTCCCTCCCGTGCGGAAACGGGAATCATGTGCAACGCCTCAATACCGATAGAATGCAAATAAGCGCCATAGTCGGCCTCAACTTTTTCAAAAACTTCCTGAGCGTAACCAACCGCATCCATTTTATTGATGGCAACCGCTACCTGCCGTACGCCCATAAGATGCAGTAAATAGCCATGGCGGCGGGATTGCTCCTGCACGCCTTCCTCGGCATCAATAACCAATAGCGCCCCGTCGGATTGAGCCGCACCGGTTATCATGTTTTTCAAAAACTCCTTATGCCCCGGTGCATCAATGATCGTGTAATCCCGCAGAGCCGTCTTGAACCAGATCTGACTTGTATCAATGGTAATCCCCTGATCGCGCTCGGCCTGAAAGGCATCCATCAAAAAGGCCCATTCGAACGGCACACCCCGGCGTTGACACATCTCCTGAATGGACTCAAACCGTCCCTCCGGCAGACTGCCCGTATCATGAAATAGTCGCCCGATAAGAGTGGACTTGCCATGGTCTACATGACCGACAATCACAATGCGCATTAAATCCCGGCCGGAAGACAACGGATCAGCGGACGTATCAACGTGGGGAGAACCGGAATCCATACCACCGCCCTTTACATATAACCATCAGCACGCAGCCGCTCAAAAGCATCTTCGGCTTCATGGTCCATAGCACGGCCGGACCGCTCGGCAACCGTGGTGGTGTTCAGTTCTGCAATAATATCATTGAGAGTGGCCGCATTACTGGCCACGGGAAAAGTAATGTCTTTATCTCCCAGCGAGCGGTAGCGTTTGCCGTCCCTAGCAAAATAAAGACTGATGGTGGGGATCATTTCACGGCGGGTGTATTCCCATATATCTGTTTCCGTCCAGTGCAACAGAGGATGAATACGTATATGAGTGCCCGGAGGAAAATCCGTCTTATATTGGTCCCAAAACTCCGGCGGCTGATCTTTGAAAAACCACTGGCCTCCCTCACCTCGCGGGCTAAATACACGTTCCTTGGCACGGGTGGCCTGCTCATCACGGCGAATACCTGCAAACAACGCGTTAAAGCCATGCACCTGCAAAGCCCGGCGAAGACCTTCCGTCTTACGTGCCGCCGACCGTGCGGCAGGGGGTAAATCAGGGTCGGTTTCCTCAATCGGCGGGCATTCTTCACGCAACAGATCAAGACCCCACTCTTTTGTGTATTGATCCCTAAACTCATACATCTCCGGAAATTTGCGTCCCGTATCCACATGCATAACGGGAAACGGCACATGACCAAAAAATGCCTTGCGCGCAAGCCATATCATGACGTTGGAGTCTTTGCCCAAAGACCACAACATCGCCAGCCGGTCGATGCGGTTGAACGCCTCCCGGAAAATATAAATGCTACGGCTTTCAAGCTGATCAAGCCGGTTCATGGATGAGCCTCTTTCATGGACGGAGCCTGAGAGGGTTTACTTCCGGCGGTTATGTGCTTTTCGTCGCGGTAGTTTCCGCAACAGGGATAGGATATTCAGTATTAACATATTTTTTCTGTAGTTATAGAGATTTCACATTAAAAATGATGTTTATACTAATCTCTCCCCCTTTGCAAGAAAAAACCGCCCTTACCCCCCTGAGGTTCTCACGTAGGGCCATTGATGTTACCGTCCCAAAATACTTTAACGATATCACTGACGATGCCACTCATGAGGAACTCTGACATGAAGGTTTTACGCACCCCCGACGACCGCTTTAACGGCCTGCCGGACTATAATTTCGCTCCCCACTATAAGACCGTCACGGCCGGGGAGGGAGTAGAATTACGCATTCATTATCTGGATGAAGGGCCGCAAACTGCTCCTCCGGTTTTGCTGATGCACGGCGAACCGTCATGGTGTTATTTGTACCGCCATATTATTCCGCCGTTGGTAGCTCAGGGGCACCGGGTCATAGCACCTGATCTGGCGGGGTTCGGACGCTCCGATAAACCAACGGAGCTGACCGACTATACTTACGAAAACCATGTCCGCTGGATGTCAGACTGGCTCACCGCCCTCAACCTCACGGACATAACATTCTTCGGGCAGGACTGGGGCGGCCTCATCGGATTGCGGCTGGTCACGGCATT
The DNA here is from genome assembly GCA_036881865.1 of Parvularculales bacterium. NCBI lineage: Bacteria > Pseudomonadati > Pseudomonadota > Alphaproteobacteria > Parvularculales > Parvularculales bacterium. The sequence continues at coordinate 9,133 of JBAJNM010000030.1, forward strand.
TCCGGAGCGCTTTGCGCGGGTGGTGGTTGCCAATACCGGGCTACCCGTCGGCACAGGCTCTTCCCCCGCTTTTCAGCAATGGGTCGAGTTCAGCCAGAGTGTTCCCGAACTGCCCATCGGCGATATTCTGCAAGGGGGAACCGTACGCACTCTCTCCGATGACGAAAAAGCAGCCTATCATGCCCCCTATCCTGACGCCTCTTACATGGCGGGCGCACGGCGCTTTCCCGTTTTGGTACCCGTAACGCCGGAGCACGACTCCGTTGCGGAAAACAAACAGGCATGGAAAGTGCTGGAGAGTTTTGAGCGTCCGTTGCTGACCGCATTCAGTGACTCTGATCCGGTTTCTGCCGGAGGTGATAAAATCTTTCAGGAGAAAGTTCCCGGTGCTAAAGGGCAACCTCACACGACGATCACTCAGGGAGGACATTTTCTTCAGGAGGATAAGCCGAAGGAAATCGCAGACCTTATTCACCGTTTTATCAATAACGGTTAAGCCGGCATCGGCCTTTCATTTATGAAACTCTATATCGCCAACAAGAATTATTCTTCATGGTCGTTTCGTCCGTGGCTAGCCATGCGGGTTAAAGAAATTGACTTTGAAGAGCTTCTTATACCTTTTAACGATAATGGCAGAAACCCGAAGTTTTATGATTTTTCGCCTACGGGAAAAGTACCGGCGTTGGTCAACGGTGATGTGGCGGTTTGGGAGTCTCTGGCAATCCTTGAATATCTGACCGAGAAATTTCCCGAACGCGCCCTGTGGCCGCAACCCGAAAAGGAACGTGCTCATGCCCGGGCCATAGCCCACGAAATGCACGGCGGTTTTGACGCCCTGCGCTCGGCTTGTCCGATGAACATGCGGCGAAACACAGGCCCGGCAGCAATGGATAATCCAAAAGCCGTCCAAAGAGACGTAACCCGTATAGAAACCCTATGGCAGGATTGTCTGGATACTTACGGAGGTCCCTTTCTTTTTGGTGAGTTCACAAATGCCGATGCCATGTTTGCGCCGGTTGTTAACCGGCTTGAAAAATACGCCCTCTCCAAGCATCCCGCCGTTACGGCTTATTCCGCTACTATCAAGGCGCTCCCCGCCTGGGTTGAATGGGAAGCGGCGGCTCTGGCCGAGTCCCGGATCGTAGAAGCGGACGAAGCGTAACACAGCAATCAAAGCAGGAAGGAACCCTCATGAAAGTTGAAAATGCGGTATATCCCGCCCGGGATCAGATCAAGGCTCTTTTGGACAATAAGAGCGAGGAGCCCATTGTGATGGTGAACCTGCTCCGGTTTAATGAGCGTGCCGCCTATAAGGATGACACCCATGGTGATATGTCCGGTGTGGAAGCGTATCGCATGTATGGCGAGCGGATGCGCAAAATTGTCGAGTCACGTGGCGCACGATTTATATTTACCGGCACCATTGATCAAATGGTTATCGGCTCCGTAGAGGAAGCATGGCACATGGTAGCATTGGTTGAATATCCCTCACGGCAGGCTTTTGCCGAGATTACGTCTCTTCCGGAAGTCAGTAAGATCGCGGTTTTCCGGGAAGCCGGTCTTGAAGGGCAACTCCTGATACAGGCCCGTGAGGCTTCATTGAGTTAGATATAAGTGCCATTGGTCCCAAACGCATAAAGACCCCGGCTATATGAATACGAAACATGTACAGACCAGAACAATATGTTGAAGATTGTCAGGACGGCTCGAATATCAGTCTTGAAACGCATGTAGCACGGATCAATCCGCACCGGAAAACAGTTGAAGGAGCCGCTCAACCGTTCAACGGCGTAATCAGTAAATCAGCGGCAGGAAACGCGTCTTAACCCGTTTCATATAGTCACCATAGCCGGGCAGTTCTTCTTTCAGGGTCGCCTCTTCAATACCAATGCGATAGATAGTGCTGGCGATTATCATTATTGTAGCCAATGCGGTCGCAGCATAGCTCGCCAGCCATAATGTCGTACCCACCATGATAACCAAAAAACCGGCATACATCGGGTGGCGCACATAGGCATAAACGCCGCCATCAGCCAGTACATGTCCTGCATCTTCCTGAATATGAACCGTTGGCGCGGCAAATTCATTATGCAACATGGCCAGTAAAACGATCAGAAAACCGGTAAGGAAAATTACCATGCCAATGGCCTGCACCAGCGGGCCGGGGTCAGGTAAGAGTTGCCAGAAAAAAACATCAAGCGCCGCAACAATGATTGGAAGCATGAGTGCCAGAACCATAAAACCCAATGCGAGGCGATCGGCCGGTGTTTGCTTTTTCCGACCAGCGCGCATACGCGCTTCTATCGCGCCGGGACGGACAACCAAAAGATAGATGGCTGACAGAACAGATACAAAAGCATAAACTGCCAGCCAGGTTATAGCCGCCGGCCAGCCGGTCGTGCCGATAGGCAAAAACATCAGAGCGGCGAAAAAAGCCAGTTGAAAACCGATTCCAACAAATGTTTTAGCAAATAAAAGCATTGGATGAGATTATCTCTAAAAACTTTTTCTGCAAAATGTTATCACACCGCCGTTGACAGGTAAATAATCACCCGTGTTGATTTTTGATACGCAGACTTCCTAAAAAAACGGCTGTTTACTGCGGTCAACAAAAACAGTAAACAATGGTGAGCCCGGCAGGATTCGAACCTGCGACACCCTGATTAAAAGTCAGATGCTCTACCAACTGAGCTACGGGCCCGCACCAAACGCATCCTGTTATATCTGAAACCCCGTATAAGTCCATAGCCCCTACCGTCACGCTCTCAATTATCCCCTGACCGTTAAACTTAGCAACAAACCGTAAGAGCTCCCCACAAAAAATATAAGACAATGGATACAAAGATATCTTCGGTTGCCCCTTCGGCAAACCTCTCCCCCTACCTCTACGGAATGATCGCCATTGTGTGCGGCGCCCTGATGAATGCCACCGTAAAAGGCCTTTCGGCTTGCGCGAGCATCATCCTCATTACGTCGTGGCGCTATGCTCTGGGAGCCGTCATAGCCCTGCTGGCTTACGCATGCTTCCGGCCCACCTTACCGGGCTGGAATGCCGTGCCGTTTCATCTGTTGCGGGGAGCGATTCAAATTACAACAGCCGTTACATTTTTCTGGGCCATAAGCCGTATTCCTCTGGCAACCGCTACGGCGCTTAGTTTCACCGGTGTGCTGATGATTGCACCGGTGGCACGGATTATCCTTAAAGAACCCATGAAACCCATCGTCATCGGCGCAACTTTTGTCGGGTTCTTAGGCGCTCTGTTAATTATTATCGGAGAGGCACGGTTGTTTGATGAAAATGCTACTCATGACGTTCTCGGTTATCTGGCTCCTTTGTTTTCGTCATTGTGTTATTCCGTCTCCGTGGTGTTGTTGCGCTACCGCTCACGCTCGGAGGATTCCGCCGCCATTGCCTTTTTTGCCAATACCCTGCCCGCCCTTTATGTGTTGCCGGTATTCTTTATTCTCCCCGCCGCCACAACGGAGGGGATTTACCCGTGGTTCTTGCTGGCCGGACTGTTCGGGGTCAGTTTCTGGTCTCTCACAACCCTTTCCTACGCCGGAGCCCCCGCAGCACGTCTGGCGCCTCTCAACTATACCCAGCTCATCTGGGCGGCTCTTATAGGATTTTTCCTTTTCAATGAGGCTCCACACTGGCAAACTTGGGTCGGCGCAGGTGTTATCATTGCCTCCTGCCTTTACGTCGCACGACGCGGATAAAACCCGCCCGCATTGCAAAGGAGATACCCCATGAAGATTTCTCAGGAACTCAGCAACACCATCGTCAACCCCGCCGCGTATGCCGACTTTGACCAGATTCACGAGGCTTTTGCCGAGATCCGAAAAAATGCCCCTGTCGCCCTCGTGGAGGCCGAAGGGTTTGACCCGTTTTGGCTCATCAGCAAATTTGACGATGTCCAACACGTTGAAAAAAGCAGTGATCTCTTTCATGCCGGTGACCGTATGACGGTTCTGGCCGATGCCAGAACCGTACGCACAACCATTGAAGAAATCGGAACTCCGCACCGGTTTCTCACTCTGGTTCAGATAGATCCCCCCCGGCATACCGTCCTTCGCGATTTAACCGCCGACTGGTTTGGACCGCGTTCACTGCGTAATCTGGAACCCCGCATTCGCCGACGTGCTCAACAAACTCTCAGGGCATTTGAAGAGACCGGCGGCGAGTGTGATTTTGCCAAAGATATTGCACTCTATTATCCCCTGCGTGTCATTATGGACATACTCGGTGTGCCCGACGAAGGTGAAGAGTTCATGTTGAATCTCACGCAGAATATTTTCTCGTTAACGGATGAAGATATGGGCTACAAAAATCAGGAGGAACGTAACGCCGCTCTGACCAAGGCGGCTATGGATGCTTTCGCCTATTTTAATGACATCAACGAAAGCCGCCGTAAGAACCCGCAAGATGATCTCGCCAGTGTTTTCGCCAACGGAAAAATTGACGGCGAATATATGAACGAGCTTGAAACTTTCGGCTATTACGTCATTACGGCCACGGCAGGCCATGATACGACATCTAATTCTACCAGTGCCGGTATGTGGGCGCTCTGTCAGCAACCTGAGATGCTCTCTCAACTTAAAGAAAACCCGGATCTGCTCGCAGCCTTTGTGGAAGAAAGCATTCGCTGGGAAACACCGGTCAAGCATTTCATGCGCTCAGCCACTCAGGATAGTGAACTCCGTGGTGTTACCCTTAAAGAAGGTGACTGGATGATGTCCAGTTTTGCCTCGGCCTGCCGTGATGAAGACGCCTATGACAACCCTTTCGAGTTTGATATTACCCGTAAGCCCAACCGGCATCTGGCCTTAGGATATGGCGTCCATGTTTGTCTGGGACAACATCTGGCGCGGTTGGAAATGCGTATTTTGTGGGAGGAACTCATAAAACGTCTGGAAAGTGTCGAGATGACCGGCCCCATGACCCGTGTGGCCGCAAGTTTTGTTTCCGGTCCTAAATCACTGCCGATACGCTTTACTCTACATTAATCTAGCCTCCTGATACTTTGGCCGAAAACAAACGGCCAGCGCCGCTTTCTACGAACCGCTTAAAGCGGCTTTCGGCAATTGCTGCGCGTATATCTGCCATGAGTTTTTGATAAAAAGCCACATTATTCCAGCTCAACACCATGGCGCCCAGTAATTCACCGGATTTCATCAAATGATGAAGATAAGCCCGGCTATAATCACGTGCCGCCGGACATGAACTGCTCTCATCTAAAGGACGCATGTCATCGGCATAGCAGGCATTGCGTAAGTTAATCCGCCCCTCTCCGGTGAACGCCTGACCATGACGTCCCGCACGGGTAGGCATGACGCAATCAAACATGTCAATGCCGCGCCAAACGGCCTGCACAATATCATCCGGCGTGCCCACCCCCATCAAATAACGGGGAGCCTTTTCGGTCAACAACGGGCATACGCCATCCAACACCTGCAACATGATCTCCTGCCCCTCGCCTACGGCAAGACCGCCGATGGCATAACCGTCAAACCCTGTTGCCGTCAACCGCTCTACGGATTCAGCCCGCAGGCTGTCATAAACTCCGCCCTGCACAATACCAAACAGCGCCTGTCCCTCCTGACGATGGGGGGCGCTATCAAAATAACGGCGGGATTGCCCGGCCCAAACCATAGAGCGGCGCATAGATAAAGCAGCCTCCTGCCTGCTCGCCGGAAAGGGCGTACATTCATCCAGTACCATTATAATGTCAGAGCCAAACAGGCATTGCGCCTCAACGGCACTCTCCGGTGTCAAGCGGTGGCATGCACCGTCAATATGAGAGTGAAATGTAACGCCCTCCTCATCCAGCTTTCTCAATTTAGCAAGAGACATGACCTGATAACCGCCGGAATCCGTCAAAACAGGATGAGGCCATTTCATAAAGCGATGTAACCCTCCCATGGCCGCCAGCTGCCCGGCACCCGGGCGCAACACAAGGTGATATGTATTGGCCAAGATCATATCAACACCGCACTCCCGTAGCTGGGAAGAATACAGCCCCTTAACGCTGCCCTGCGTGCCAACCGGCATAAAGGCCGGTGTACGCACCATGCCCCGTGGTGTGGACACAACACCGGTTCGGGCAGCCCCTTCCCGTGCCTTTATCTCAAAAGAAAAGCCGCTCATAGCGCGTTTATCAAACCGTCTTAGGAGATAACAAACACGCATCTCCATAAGAATAAAACCGGTAACCGCTCTTCACCGCATGCTCATATAAACGCTTCATCCGGCTGCAGCCTGCAAAAGCACTGACCAATACAAACAAAGTAGAACGCGGCATGTGAAAATTAGTCAAAAGGCTGTCTACGACTCTGGTGCGGTAACCCGGCTTCACAAAAAGAGACGTCCAGCCCTCAAAAGGCCGGAGGTCGCCATTTTCCAGCGCTGCGCTTTCCAGCAAACGAAAAGATGTCGTTCCTACCGCGACCACCCGTCCTCCACGGGCACGGGCCCGAGTAATGGCCGTTGCGGTTTCTTCTGACAATGAGCCCCATTCTCCGTGCATCTTATGATCATTCAGGTTTGATACCGCCACCGGTCGAAATGTCCCCGGGCCCACATGAAGAGTTAAAGAGTGAATCTTTATATTTTTTGTCTCCAGCCGCTTCACAAGAGAGGGGGTGAAGTGCAAGCCGGCGGTAGGAGCCGCAACAGCACCCGGCTCTTCAGCAAACAGGGTTTGATAATCCTGAAAATCACGTTCGTCACTGGCACGGCGCGCCGTAATATAGGGCGGTAACGGCATGGCTCCGCAATCTCCCAGTGCATCATCCAGAGCATCACCTGCAATGTTAAACTCTAAAACTACTTCGCCCCCCTTCCGGCAAGACAAAACCTGTGCTGTCAGCCTATCACTAAACTCAAGATTATCACCAATGCTCAAACGCCGCGCAGGCTTGGCAAAAGCGCGCCAGCCGGCATCATCTATACGCTCATAAAGGGTCAGATTGACAGAAGCACTTACTCCATACCGCCAGCGTGTGGTCTTGAGTTGTACGGGCAACACCCGCGTATTATTGACCACCAAAACATCACCGGCATTTAAGAAATCCGGCAAGTCACGGATTGTACTGTCAATAGGTGATTCTCCATCAGACCCTGCTACTAAAAGCCGGGCGGCATCCCGGGGAATGGCCGGACGCAAAGCAACGGCTTCCTTTGGTAAGTCAAAATCAAACGCCTCAATATCAAGCGCTTCATCATCAAACGTCTCACCATCAGGCATATCAATATGCATGGCGTAAGAACACCCCGCAATAGATTATGAGTCGGCGTCGGCTACTACCTGCATACGGATGATGGTGTCAGGGTCGGACGGGGGCTCGCCACGTTTAATAGCATCAACATGCTCCATCCCCTCAATGACGCGGCCCCAGAGAGTGTACTGACTATCCAGAAAACCGGCATCTCCGAATACAATGAAAAACTGACTGTTGGCACTATCGGGATTAGACGAGCGCGCCATACCGATAGTACCTCTGGTAAAACTCTCATCGTTAAACTCCGCTTTTAAGTCAGGATAGGTAGAACCGCCCATTCCGGTGCCCGTCGGGTCGCCCGTCTGAGCCATAAAACCGTCAATCACCCGATGAAATACAATACCGTCATAGAACCCTTCATGGGCTAACTGTTTAATGCGCTTTACATGTTCCGGCGCTTTGTCTTCTAAAAGTTCAATGACGACGCGGCCATCTTTTAAATCCAGATAAATCATATTTTTCTCATCCGGCGCGGCTATAGCAGGCGTCCACAACACCACTGCGCCAAGCAGGATCAAAGACGTAATTTTTGGGAACATAGTTTTTAAGGTCATAATGCTGTCTCCTATTCTAAGCGTCAGCAAGTTTGTTGCTTATTTTTTTAAAAACCCGGGGGGAGACAAAAAGACTGGCATCACCATCCAAACGGGCAATCTGCTTTACCAGCGTTGAGGATATAAACCCCGCCTCCTGCGATGCCGCCAGAAAAACTGTCTCTACATCAGGCAGCATGACGTGGTTCATGGCTGTCATTTGCGCTTCATATTCATAATCTACCGAACCCCGCAAGCCCCGTATAATCATAGTGGCATTTTCTTCACGCGCTAAATTAACTAACAGACCATGAAATGATCGCACGACCACCTCGGCTCCATGGCGGGTCTTCAAAGCTTTAGCTTCGCTTTCAACCATAGCCATGCGCTCTTCTAAATTAAACAAAGGGTTTTTATCATCATTGACCGCGACGGCTACCACCAGCTTATCCGTTAAACGGCAACAACGTTGTATAATATCCATATGCCCGTTTGTTACAGGGTCAAACGTCCCCGGATAAATGGCTATGCGGGTCATGAGGTCTCTTCCTCCGGTTCTTCGGGGTTATCGTTGCCGGTTCCCACAAGATTATCATCAGATATATCACTGATATGATCAACTGCTACAACACGCTCATCATCAGAGGCCCGTAAAACTGTCACCCCCATAGTATTGCGCCCAGCAATGCGTACACCGTTGATAGGACACCGGATGAGGCGGCCGGTGTTGGTTACCATCATAATTTGGTCCTGCTCCTCTACCGGAAAGGATGCCACCAGTGCACCGTTACGCTCAGCCCCCGTCATGGCAATAATGCCCTTTCCACCACGACCGGATGTCCGGTACTCAAAAGATGACGACCGCTTGCCAAATCCGTTTTCACTTATGGTCAAAATAAATTGCTCATAAGCTCCCAATTCCGCATAACGCTCCGGCGAAAGAGTTACCTCTTCATTACCGGTCTCCATATCATCGCCAGAGGATGCTACCTCTTCATCTCCTTCACCATCCGTGACACGGCGCATGAGACTGGCCTGACGCAAATAGGCGGCGCGTTCTGCAGCATCGGCCTTAACATGGTTAAGAACGGACATGCTTATCACATGATCTCCCTCCTTAAGACGAATACCCCGCACCCCCGTTGAAGAGCGGCTGGAGAAGACACGCAAATTATCAACAGAAAACCGCACACACCGCCCCTGAGCCGAGGTCAGTAAAATATCCTGATGCGGAGCACAGAGTTGAACGGCGATGATGGCATCGTTTTCTCCGGGCTTCATGGCAATCTTACCACCCCGGTTGATGTTGATGAAATCCGAGAGCTTATTACGCCGCACATTACCGCTACGGGTTGCAAAGCTAATATCAAATTTCTCCCAACTGTTTTCATCATCAGGCAGGGGCATCACGGACGTAATCAACTCGCCTTGCCGAAGGGGAAGAATATTTATCATGGCCTTACCGCGGGACTGGGGCGAGCCTCGCGGCAAGCGCCATACTTTCAGCCTGTAAACCATACCGTGTGAAGAAAAGAACAAAACCGGCGTGTGAGTATTAGCGACAAACAGGCGCGTAACGAAATCTTCAGAGCGAATAGACATACCGGAGCGCCCTTTGCCACCACGTTTTTGTGCTCTGTACGTAGAAAGCGGTACCCGTTTGATGTAACCCTGATGGCTTACGGTGACAACCATATCTTCGCTCTGGATTAAGTCTTCATCTTCAACATCAAAATCTGCTTCCTCAATCATAGTACGCCGCGGTGTGCTAAACCGCTCGACAACAGAGGTAAGTTCTGAGCGAATAATATCCAATATGCGCTTTCTCTTACCCAAAATATCAAGATAATCTTCAATGGTGTCTTTGAGAGTTTTTAACTCATCACCAATTTCATCACGCCCCAGAGCCGTCAAGCGTTGCAAACGTAACTCCAAAATAGCCCGCGCCTGCGTTTCTGACAGTTGGCAGGTATCATCATCCGCAATAGTGTGACGTGAGTCTGCAATCAAGGCCATCAAAGATGCCACATCGCGCGCAGGCCAATGTTTCTCCATTAAAGTTTGACGGGCCGTAGCGGGGTCTTTTGCTTGCCGAATAAGCATCACCACTTCATCAATATTGGCAACCGCAATAGCCAGTCCCACAAGAATATGCGCCCTGTCTCGCGCACGCCCTAATGCATACCGCGTCCGGCGGGTGACAACCTCCTCTCTGAATTGAGTAAAGGCCTGCAATAATTGCTTAAGGTTCATCAGTTCGGGTTTGCCCTGATTCAATGCCAGCGTATTGGCCCCAAAACTGCTTTGCAGAGGAGAATAGCGGTATAACTGGTTTAACACTACATCCGGCACGGCATCTCTTTTGAGTTCCACTACAACCCGCATCCCCTGCCGGTCAGACTCATCACGCAAATCGGACACTCCCTCCATGCGTTTGTCGCGTACCAGCTGGGCAATTTTTTCAATCATGTTCGCTTTGTTCACCTGATAGGGAATCTCCGTGATAACAAGGGCCATGCGGTCTTTACGCACTTCCTCAATAGCGACCTTACCCCGTACCACAATACTGCCCCGCCCTGTCTGATACATGGAGCGGCATCCTGCCTGACCTAAAATAATCCCATGGGTTGGAAAATCCGGCCCAGGGATGATTTTTATCAACTCATCAATGGTAATATCAGGGTTGTCCACAAGGGCTATACAAGCAGCAATCACCTCACCCGGATTATGGGGCGGTACATTGGTAGCCATACCAACGGCAATGCCTCCTGCACCATTAACGAGTAAATTAGGAAACAAAGCGGGAAGCACACAGGGCTCGCTTTCAGAACTGTCATAATTGTCCTGAAAATCAACGGTGTTTTTATCTAGATCCCCCAACAGCGTATCGGCGACCTGAGTTAAACGGACTTCCGTATACCGCATGGCAGCAGGTGGATCGCCATCCACAGACCCGAAATTACCCTGCCCGTCCAGCAACGGTAAACGCATGGAAAAATCCTGCGCCATACGTACCAGCGCATCATAGATAGACTGATCTCCATGGGGGTGATATTTACCCATAACATCGCCCACAACACGTGCCGATTTACGATAGGGCTTGTTCCATTCATATCCGTTCTCATGCATGGAGAACAGAATCCGCCGATGAACCGGCTTTAACCCATCCCGAACATCCGGCAAGGCGCGAGCCACGATAACGCTCATGGCATAGTCAAGATATGAGCGCTGCATCTCCCCTTCAATGGTTACGGGCGCAAAAGCTTCTCCAATATCATGCGCCTCGCCATCCGGCTCATTCTCCGACCCGTTATCCTCAGGTGGAAGATCCTCTGAATTATTATCTGAATCGCTCAATAAGTGCCCCAAAACCGCCACCAAGGATGCCCCTCTCAGGGCATCACAGCAGTAGCATCTCTTAACTCAATTATCCTGTTTCACCGGCCATTTTACCGATGATTATCATAGCACTAACAAGGTTTTTTTGCAATCGGGAGCGCTTTATTTCGGGTCAAAAAAACCAATTAAAACAAGAACTTACAAATGCCTAAACGTACCTTAAAACGGTATTTCGTCATCCATGTCATAGGAGGTCCCTCCACCGGATGAATCTTGTCCGGACGCACCATAATTTGGCGACTCACTACGCTCGCCACCCCCTCCGCTACGGCTGTCCAACATGGTCATAGTGGCATTAAATCCCTGTAGCACAACCTCTGTCGAGTAGCGGTCTTGTCCTGACTGATCCTGCCACTTACGAGTCTGTAGCTGACCCTCAAGATAAACTTTAGAACCCTTATGAAGATATTGCTCTGCGATACGCGCCAACCCTTCAGTGAAGATAACCACGCGATGCCACTCGGTACGCTCCCGGCGTTCACCTGTGTTGCGATCTTTCCAGGATTCGCTCGTCGCAACGCGAAGATTGCAAATCGGACGGCCATCCTGAGTATGCCTTACTTCCGGATCGGCTCCTAAATTACCAACCAAAATAACCTTGTTTACGCTACCTGCCATGGTGATACTCCTTACACTCTCCCCCCTTTGTTTACCACACGCCACTTTTTTTACAAACCATATTATGCTCTGCCTGTTGTACTCCGGCTGCCGCCAGTGTAAACATTTTATCCGTATCCCTCCCCTATAGACTACTCTTACCCATGAAACATTCCTCCGGTCGATCTATCCACATCACAGGGGCCCGGGAGCATAATCTTCGTAATATCTCTCTGACCCTACCCCGCGATCAACTGGTGGTGGTGACAGGGCTTTCCGGTTCCGGAAAATCCTCTCTGGCCTTTGACACAATTTATGCCGAAGGCCAGAGACGCTATGTGGAAAGCCTCTCGGCTTATGCCCGTCAGTTTTTACAGATGATGCAGAAGCCGGATGTTGACCAGATTGACGGCCTCTCCCCTGCTATTTCCATTGAGCAGAAAACCACCTCTCGTAATCCCCGCTCAACGGTTGGTACAGTCACAGAGATCTACGATTATATGCGCCTTCTGTTTGCCCGCATTGGCGTGCCCTATTCGCCGACCACCGGATTACCTATTGCCAGCCAGAGCGTTACTGAAATGGTAGACCGCCTTAAAGATCTGCCCGATGGCACCAGATTTTATTTGCTGGCTCCCATCATTCGTGGCCGCAAGGGTGAATATCGCAAGGAGATAGCTGAACTGCTCAAACGCGGATTCCAGCGCATCAAAATTGATGGAGAGTTTTACGAACTTGAAGATTCTCCGGCTTTAGACAAAAAATTCAAGCATGATTTAGAAGTCGTGGTGGACCGCCTCGTGATGCGGGAATCTATGGGTAATCGTCTGGCAGATTCTCTGGAGACTACCCTTCAGTTAGCCGATGGCCTTGCCATTGCGGAAATGGCCGACTCTTCATTCTCTTCAGGGGGTACCGAGCGGCTTATTTTTTCCTCCAGATTCGCCTGCCCTGTTTCAGGCTTTACCATTGAAGAGATTGAACCACGTTTATTCTCTTTTAATAATCCTTTTGGCGCCTGCCCCAGCTGTGACGGCCTTGGTACACAGTTTCTGATAGATCCCGATTTAGTAATTTCTGATAACAAGCAGCCTCTTAATGAGGGAGCAATTGTGCCCTGGTCACGTGGGACATCTCCCTACTACCGACAAACTCTGGAAAGCGTTGCCGTGCATTACGGCGTTAAGCCTGATATGCCATGGGGAAAGGTGCCTTCTAAAGTGAAAAAAATTGTGCTTTACGGCAGCAACGGCGAATCTTTGCGGTTTTCTTATGACAATGGGCGGCGATCTTACACCAGAAGGCGGGCTTTTGAGGGCGTTATTCCCTCTCTGGAGCGCCGTTACCGGGAGGCTTGCGCCAATGACAAAGGCAGCCGTGTGGCGTCATGGACACGTGAGGAAATCGAAAAGTATCAATCCGTCAGAGATTGTGAAACCTGTCAGGGTTTTCGCCTCAAGCCGGAAGCGTTGGCAGTCAAACTTAACGATCTTCACATCGGGGATGTCTCCAGAATGTCTATACAGGAGGCCAACCAATGGTTTACCCGCCTCCCACAACATCTTGATACCCGACAAAACCGCATTGCAGGACGCATCCTTAAAGAGATACAGGAGCGGCTAAAGTTTCTCAACGACGTGGGGCTGGATTATTTAACACTATCCCGTAACTCCGGCACCCTGTCAGGAGGGGAATCTCAGCGTATTCGTCTTGCCTCACAAATAGGTTCCGGCTTAACGGGAGTGCTGTATGTGCTGGATGAACCATCCATCGGTCTCCATCAACGAGACAACGCCCGCCTTCTTAAAACTCTGCAACGGTTACGCAATCTCGGTAACACTGTCATCGTGGTGGAACATGACGAGGATGCTATTCGGGAGGCCGACCATGTGGTGGATATAGGCCCGGGCGCGGGCATTCATGGAGGCAAAATTGTCGCCGAAGGAGCACCGGATGCTATCTGCAAAAGTAAACAAAGCCTCACCGGGCAATATCTAACCGGCAAGCTTGCTATTCCGGTGCCGGAGGTTCGTCGTGGATTTGACAAAAAATCTACCCTAAAACTCGCTGGCGCTACCGGTAATAATTTGAAATCTGTTACCGCGACCATACCCCTCGGTGTTTTTACCTGTGTAACGGGAGTCTCCGGCAGTGGAAAGTCTACGCTTTTGATTGACACGCTTTATCGTGCTCTTTCCCGTCTGCTGATGGGAACACGAGAAAACCCTGCCCCTTATGGGCGCATCGATGGTTTAAAGCATTTAGACAAAATTATTGATATTGACCAATCGCCCATCGGGCGAACACCCCGTTCTAATCCGGCTACCTACACCGGGGCGTTTACTCCTATCAGAGACTGGTTTGCCAATTTGCCTGAATCCCGCGGGCGTGGCTATAAACCTGGCCGGTTTTCGTTCAACGTAAAAGGCGGACGGTGCGAGAATTGCCAGGGTGGCGGCATGATTAAAATTGAAATGCATTTTCTACCGGATATCTACGTTGAGTGTGACGTATGTGGTGGAAAACGTTACAACCGCGAAACTCTGGAGATAAAATATAAAGATAAATCCATTGCTGATGTTCTGGATATGACTGTCGAGGAAGCGGCGATATTTTTTAAATTTGCCCCGGCCATCAGAGAAAAAATGGAAACCCTCCGGCGGGTTGGATTGGATTATATTAAGGTAGGGCAACAAGCTACAACCCTTTCAGGGGGGGAGGCACAGCGGGTTAAATTAGCTCGCGAGTTATCCCGCCGTGCTACAGGACGAACACTTTATCTTCTGGACGAACCTACCACCGGACTGCATTTTCATGATGTAGCAAAACTTCTGCAGGTTTTGCACGAGCTGGTGGATGCCGGCAATACGGTTATTGTCATTGAGCATAATCTGGAGGTTATCAAAACAGCTGACTGGATTATTGATTTAGGGCCAGAGGGAGGCGATGGCGGTGGTGAGATTGTAGCCACCGGTACGCCTGAAGCTATCGCGGCAGCTCATAAAACGAGTCACACCGGTGTTTTTCTCAAACGCTCTTTGCCCAAACGCCTCACTACCAAAAAAACGGCTAAGCGATCTACCACCAAAAAACCTGCCAAAAAAACTGTCAAAAAAGCCGCAATAAAAACATCTAAAAAAGTGGCAAAAAAATAGTGACATGACCGTCTCTACATTCTCCCCTGATTATGTCCATGTCATTGGTGGTGGTCTGGCCGGTTCTGAATCTGCCTGGCAACTGGCCAAAGCAGATACCCCGGTTATGATTCATGAAATGCGCCCTCATCGCCAAACCGATGTTCATCAAACCGGCGATTGCGCTGAGTTGGTTTGCTCCAATTCTTTCCGCTCTGACGATGCCTCCGCCAATGCCATAGGAGTCCTCCACGAAGAGATGCGTTTAGCGGACTCTCTTATCATGCGTGCAGCAGATCAGAACCGTCTACCCGCCGGCAGCGCTTTGGCAGTTGATCGCATAGGGTTTTCTCAAACCATAACAAAAGCGCTGGAGGACAATCCTCTTATCACTATTAACCGTGAAGAAGTCATGCATCTACCCGTTGGGCAAGAGGTCACAGAATTGCAAATTATTGTTGCTACCGGTCCGCTTACGTCTCCGGCTTTAAGTAATACTCTCCGGACTCTGACGGGTTCTGAGCAACTGGCTTTTTTTGATGCTATAGCACCGGTTGTGTATCAGGATAGTCTGAACATGAATGTTTGTTGGATGCAATCACGTTATGACAAATCAACCATCGATGGAGACGGTGCAGATTACATAAACTGTCCTTTGAGTCAGCAGGACTACACGCAATTTATCAACTCTCTTATCGAGAGCGATACCATGCCCTTCCATGATTGGGAGCGTGACACGCCCTATTTTGAAGGCTGCTTGCCCATTGAAGTGATGGCTGTCCGTGGGCCGGAGACTCTTCGTCACGGCCCCATGAAACCGGTGGGCTTAACTAACCAACACAAGCCCGATGAGCACCCCTATGCGGTTATGCAGTTGCGCCAGGATAACGCGGCCGCCA
>JBAJNM010000031.1 GCA_036881865.1 Parvularculales bacterium
CTCCTCTGATTGCGAGGAGTTTCTTACCTTGCCCGCTTACGGTCTTTTGCTGGAAGGAGAGACCATCAAGGCTTAGGCAGAAGTGCAAATTAGCGGGGCTATTAGCGCCCCACCCTTGAGTATAAACAGAAAACCCGTTATGGTGGCTGTCATAATATGGAGCGACGCTCTTCTTTTTCTAGTCAGGATTTTCAACTATGAGCAAAACTTTCTATGATTTGATTCCCAATGCACCCAAAGGGCGGTTTGACAACGTTGAGCGGCCTTATACACCTGCTGATGTAGAGAAACTGCGTGGCTCTGTTACAATTGATTATACGCTGGCTACCCGTGGTGCCAAACGGTTGTGGGAATTGTTGCAGACAGAGGATTATGTCCATTCCCTTGGCGCTCTGTCGGGCAATCAGGCCATGCAGATGGTGCGCGCCGGATTGAAAGCCATTTATCTGTCGGGCTGGCAGGTAGCCGCTGACAACAACACGGCGGGCACTACCTATCCGGATCAAAGTCTTTATCCGGCTAATTCCGGTCCTGAGTTGGCACGTAAAATTAACCGCACCCTGCAACGCGCTGACCAGATTGAACATTCAGAAGGTGGCGCAAAACGTGAGTGGTTTGCCCCCATTGTCGCAGATGCCGAAGCTGGTTTTGGCGGCACCCTGAACTGTTTCGAGATTATGAAGGCTTACATTGAAGCTGGGGCAGCAGGTGTTCACTATGAAGACCAGTTGGCTTCTGAAAAGAAATGCGGCCACTTGGGCGGCAAGGTTCTTATTCCGACTCAGGCGCATGAGCGTAATCTACACGCCGCCCGTTTGGCCGCTGACGTATGCGGTGTTCCTACCCTGATTATGGCCCGTACTGACGCTGAAAGCGCACGTCTTATTACTTCTGATGTTGATGAGCGTGACCATGAGTTCATTGAGTCTGGCGATCGCACACCGGAAGGATTTTATCGGTTAAAAGAAGGTACTGGCCTTAACCATTGCATCAAGCGCGGGCTGTCATTTGCTAAATATGCCGATTTGCTGTGGTGGGAAACCTCTGTACCTAACCTTGATGAAGCCAGAATGTTTGCCGAGGCTGTTAAGCGTGAACATCCTGATCAGATGCTGGCTTATAATTGCTCTCCTTCTTTCAATTGGGAGGCTAATCTGGGCCGTGATACCATCGCCCGCTTCCAACGTGAGATTGCCGCCATGGGATACAAATATCAATTTGTTACTCTGGCGGGCTTTCACCAATTGAACTATGGCATGTTCCAGCTGGCATCGGGCTATCGTGACCGGGGCATGGCGGCTTATTCTGAACTGCAACAAGCCGAGTTTGATTCTGAAAAAGACGGCTACAGCGCTACCCGCCATCAGCGCGAAGTGGGAACAGGATATTTTGACCTCGTCTCTCTGGCTGTTTCCGGCGGTAAGTCCTCTACCACGGCCCTTGGTGCCTCTACCGAGGCGGCTCAGTTCAAAGCGGCAGAATAATAATCTATAGCGGGGCGCAACCACCGCCCTCCGGTCAGCCGTAATGGTTCTCATGATGGGCTCTTTAGCCACTACAGATTTATCCGATGATCATGGTGATAAGGTGCATTATTGTACGCCGGTATTTCGTGATTTTGGCGGACGCCTTGCTTTTCACGGACCCGTAACGACGCTCAAAACCTTTGAGGACAATACCAAAGTCCGCACCGCCGTAGAGGAGCCGGGCGAAAGCCGTGTGTTGGTAGTAGATGGCGGCGGCTCGCTTAACTGCGCTTTGTTTGGCGGCAATCTGGCCGCACTGGCTGCACAAAACGGCTGGTCGGGCGTTGTTATTAACGGTTGTGTGCGAGATTGCGATGAGTTGAAGGTAGCTGCCGTAGGCATCAAGGCGCTTGCCCCTCACCCTCGCAAAAGCAATAAGAGCGATGCCGGAGAACACGACATCCCGGTTACCTTTGCGGGTGTGACATTCACCCCCGGCGATTGGCTTTACGCTGATGCGGATGGCATTATCGTTGCTGCGCAAGAATTAGCGTAATCCTACACGTTAATTACCCTATGCGGTCCCCATCACTGCGACGAACAGCGAAGACCCCTGAGCGCGGCACGCTGGAGCCCCCTCGGGGAAAATGACTGTTACCCTGTTCTCCGGGATGTTGAATACCAACAAACATGGTCCGGCGGTCTGGTGACCACGTAAGACCCGTGATTTCAGCCTCTTTAGGCCCTACCAGAAACCGCCTGATTTCACCGGTTGCCGTATCTCCCGCCAGCATCTGATTATTGCCCATGCCCGCAAAATCACCCTCATTGGTGTATTTGCCGTCTGTTTGAATCCACAATAGGCCGGTGTCATCAAATGCCAGGCCATCCGGCGCGTTAAACATGTTACCGGCATTGATGTTGGATGACCCCGCAAAAGCATCTTGATGCGCTGCAGGGTTACCTGCCAGCGCAAACAACTGCCAGCGAAACCCCTCGGCAGTATGGTCACCTTCATCGGGCATCCATTGAACAATCTGCCCGTAATGGTTTTCAGATCGCGGGTTGGGGCCGTTGGGGGGTGTTGGGTCACCACCTGCGTTGGGTTTAATCCCCCGGTTTTTATTATTGGTCAGGGCCACACATACTTCGGTTTTCGTTGGATTCACAGCAACCCATTCCGGGCGATCCATGGTGGTAGCCCCAACTTTTGATGCCGCCTCGCGGGTATGGATACATATCTCCGCCTGTCCCATACCCACCGTAACCGGTGTAAGAGGTATCCACTTACCTCTCATCTTATCATCAAACTTGGCAACATAAAGCATACCCTTCTCTAGGAGATCCGCATTGTTGCCGTTAGCGGAATAAGGCCGCTCAGAGACAAACCGGTAGAGAAACTCGCCCCGCTCATCATCTCCCATATAAACCACCACATGACCATTTGTAGCCAAAAAGCACGCTGCATTTTCATGCTTGAAGCGACCCAGAGCAGTGAGTTTTTTAGGCATCCCGTGGGGGTCAAAGGGGTCAATTTCCACAACATAACCGGCACGGTTGGGCTCATTAGGATGTTTTGACACATCAAAACGTTCCTCAAGGGTAGCCCAGCCATATCCCCACCATTCTCTTCCCGACACCCCATACCGCTTCAGGGACGAGCTCACACGATAGTTCGGATCTGTGGCAGAAAAATAAAAATTAAAATTTTCCTCACAGGTAAGATACGACCCCCAGGGCGTTCTCCCACTGCCACAATTGTTCCAGGTACCCAGCGTTCGCGTACCGGTAGGGTCGGCGGCGGTTTTCAAAAGATCATGCCCGGCAGCGGGGCCGGTTAGAATCATTTCCGTACGCGGCGTAATGCGGCGGTTAAACGGACTGTCCTTTACCACCCTCCATGATCTATCTTTGTGCACAATTTCAACCAGTGAAAGCCCATGAGCCATCATGGCTTTTTCTCTGTCATCGCGGGTAACGGATTCAATCCGCGAACGGTTACCCCAGATAATCTTACCCGTGGTGTATTCATTGTTGACCGCTATTACCACGCGCCCACCTCGGGTGAAAACCTCCATGCCGTCATTGTTGTCGCCAAAGGCACGGGCCTGACTGGCGGCGCTACCACGCGTTGCTTCATCAAACGCTGCCCCATCAGACCAAAGCGGATCTCCCCATAACACGAGAGGATACCACTCAAACCCTTCCGGCACGGTGATTGTATCTTGAGTATTGGCTTCAACCTGCCGAAAGCCAAAACGATCTCCGGAGGCCCGAGCAGCGGAACCGATAAGCGGAACCGAACTGGCGATAAAACTACCTACTCCAAATTGAATCACACCCCCCAGAAACCCTCTGCGATTAAGAGCGCTTTCTATAACCCGGTCAAAATCGCATGTATCAGGTGGTGGATTGATAATTTCATCATGCCCGTCAAATGATAATTTTTCCGGAAAGCCTGAATTTTTCATCATCTATCTCCGTGGCCATTACGATTATAGCCGCTATAGAAATCAGCTGACATCATTTTCCTCCAGAATACAAAACTGGTACAGCCGCGTGGATTTGAACCACGGACCTCCTGATCCACAATCAGGCGCTCTAACCTACTGAGCTACGGCTGCCCAAGCCCCCTCCTCAAAGCCCACAACGACTCCACAATGAGGCAGACTATTGTAGCGCGCAAATGGAGTAAGAGCGAGAGGGTATCTGCCCTCCCTTCACTTACTTACGCCACAAACCCCCGCTATAAAACCTCTCCTAGCTACGTCTTTATACGCTTGGGCCTATCAGAATAATCGTTTCAGATGCCGATGTTGCTAATCTTTAATTAATCTTTTTTGGCTACTCTGTTGTCGTAATTATCAGGCAATATTTTGAGAGTTCCTAACGCTGGTGAACCATGGCCATACCGGCAACAGGAGAGCGGGCTTTGACCACATAATCGGCAACAATAGAACCAAAATAAATATCCCGCCGATCAGCACCACCCCATGTGACGTTGGTGGGGTGATTGAGCATATCTCCGGTGGGATCATGAGCAATGGTGATCACTTCTCGGGCAGGCGTTATGGCAACCACCTTATTGGCGGCCGGAAGTGTCACCCATAAATTGCCTTCTTCATCAAATCCGTTGCCATCGGTGAAGGCCCAGTTTGAGCGGTCTTCAGAAGACGGCAACAAAGAGGCCACCTCTTCAGATGAAAGTCTTACATCCAGATCTATCTCTTGCGATGGTTTCGGTGGCGATGGAATAATACCCAGCATGGGGCCGTAGTCCTCACGCACTCCCAAAGAGCCATCATTACCTATAGGAAAGCGCACAACATTGCCACCACTTGTCTGATTGACATAAAGAAATTCCTCTTCTGCATCCAAACAACATCCGTTGGCAAATTTTAACCCATCGGCTTCTTTATGCACAATGCCATCCGGCGTTAAGCGATACACAAACCCGTCAGTTCGCCCATCCAGTGCCTGCGGCCATTGCTCGGCAAACGTAGAATGGGTGCACCAGATAGTGCCATCGGTGGCAACAACCGGATAGTTAGATGAGGTCAGCACTTGCCCGCCAACCTCTGACACCAATACTTCAACATCTCCGCTTTCCGGATCAAGCCGTTGGAGTGGCCCTGCTACACCATCATAGATGCCGAAATTAGCAATAATAATCCGGCACTGCTGATCCATATTGATACCATTGGGCGCACCATTCGTTTTACCTGTCCGGCGCAGGGAGCCATCAGGCATAATCTCTGCACATGCTGAGAGATGGTCCGAGGCCCACACCCGGCCATCCGGACCCACCACCACATCTTCCGGGCGGTCCAGACCTATGCCAATTTTCTCCATGGCGGAAACTGGAATAGACTCAAGCGTCATTGTTACCTCCTTGATTATTATTTAGGTTGAACAAAAGGAAGGGGATAATAATGTTGCTCTATAGTTTCATAAATCAGATGGGTTTGTAAAGAACATTGCCTCTCCTCTGGCAAAGGGTGTACAATAGAAGGGCTTTAAAGCAAGCGGAAAAGGAGGATACTTATGACTCTTCAGATTGGTAACACAGCCCCTGACTTTGAGGTTGATACAACACAAGGACGCATTCGTTTCCATGAGTGGATTGGTGACGGCTGGGCGGTTTTGTTTTCGCATCCTAAAGATTTCACACCGGTTTGCACCACGGAACTGGGGTATATGGCCAAACTCAAGCCGGAGTTTGAAAAGCGTAATTGTAAAATTATTGGCCTCAGCGTAGATCCCATTGACGACCATGAACGCTGGGCGCAAGACATTGAGAAAGTGTCAGGCCAGGCACCTAACTATCCTTTGATTGGCGATAATGAACTTAAAATTGCTAAGGCTTATGGCATGTTACCGGCGGATGCTGGCGATAGTTCCAGCGGGCGCACGGCGATGGACAATCAAACGGTACGCAATGTCTTTGTTGTGGGACCGGACAAGAAGATAAAGCTCATTCTCGTTTACCCCATGAGCACAGGGCGCAATTTTGATGAAATATTGCGGACTATTGACAGTCTTCAGCTTACGGCCAACCATCAGGTTGCAACACCTGTGAATTGGAAAAACGGTGAGGATGTCATTATCGTACCGGCGGTCTCGGATGATGACGCCAAAAAGAAATATCCTGATGGCTGGAAAGCACCGACTCCCTATTTGCGCATTATTCCACAGCCAAAATCATAAAAGACAGAAGAACTAGATTCTTTCCGATATCCGTATGGCAAGACGGCATCCCGCCTTGATGACACTACTGAGCACATCATAGGCAGGGGCTTCTTTTGCGCCTTCTGCAATGGCTCTTTCCCGATGATGCGCTTCATCTTCGCGGCACTCGGCAAGGAGGGCGCGAAAATCCTCTCGTTCCGCACCGTCTTGACCCTCTGCCTGCTCTATCATCACATCCATGGCCTCAACCTGACGACCATAATGAGCCTCTATTACGTCCTCCACCGCCTCCGTACACGCCATAGACGCACGTTCTCCCATCAAAGCCGTAACGGCGCCAAGGGCAAATCCCGCAACATCCCAAAGAGGCAACATGGCGGTAGGCCGCACTTGACGCATCACTATCTGCTTCTCAAATTTGCTTAGATGTGTCTGTTCTCCCTCCAGCATTTCTCCCAGCATATCCATAAACCGCCGCTTGTGAGGAAGATGACGAAAGATAGCCATTTGCCCTTCGTAAATCCGCACCGCGCCTCGTTCTCCGGCATGGTCCACGCGCACCATACGGGCAATGGCCCGGTTCTCTTTCGCCTCACTATTCATGGAGAGTAGGCCCCCAATATCGCCACACAACCAGAGTCGATAAAAATGCCAACCCCGCAGATATCAACACGTTGTAGCCTGCCAGCGACAAACCCGCCAAACGCCAGGGGGCTTCATCACAGCGCACGATCTGGTTTTCTTGTTTGAGGCTTTCCAGAAGATCAGCCGTGCTAAGGGGAATCCCCCCTCCCCCGCTACAGGATGCAGGCCCGGCCCACCAGTCCCATTCTATGCCGGAGTGATGCACCCCAAGCCCTGCTCCGATAATAAAGGCCACAACCGCTAGCCCCATAAGCAAGCTCCGCACCATGGGTGCCCGCCCCCCTGCCTGCCAGGCCAACACAGTCATCAGCGCACCCACTACATAGGGAATACGTTGTTGCAGACATAAAGGACAAGGAGCCAATCCGCCTACATATTCAAATAGATAAGCGCCACCAAGAGTTGCGAGGCTTAACAACGCAACAGCAAGAATAAGAGTGGTATCAGAGGGTATCCGGTGCATCATGGGGGCGCAGTCTAAGAACTCATATAAACCATCCAATTACAACAAAACCGGCAATCAGTAAAATCACAAACACGACAGAGAACAGATTAAAATAGCGCTCTAAAACATGACGAACGGCGGGACCTAACCACCATAACAGCCCTGCTACGGCAAAAAAACGTGCCCCTCGTGCGATAAGACTTGCGATGATAAACATCGGTAAGTTGAGGGCAGCCACTCCGCTGGCAATGGTAATGACTTTGTAGGGCAAGGGGGTAAAGCCCGCAATTAAAACGATAGCCAGCCCGTAACGTTCATAGAGGTCCGTGAATCTTTCAAACTCTTGTTCATAACCGTAGAGGTCTATCATGGGCTGACCTACAAATTCGTAGAGAAAATATCCGATGGCATAACCGGCCGCGCCACCGGCGACAGATGCCAGCGTTGTGATGATTGCCAACTGCCAGGCACGGTTTCGTGCGCCTAACACCATGGGAATAAGTAGAATGTCGGGCGGTATGGGAAAAAAAGAACTTTCCGTGAAAGCTACACCGGCGAGAGCCCAGCGTCCTCCACGCCGAGGCCCAAGGGTGAGAGTCCAGTCATAGAGGCGACGCAACATAGAACCCATGATAGGGATAGGTAAACGTCATGTCTATTTTTCTTCATGGGAGTGGCCATGATTTACGGTTTCCCTTTGAATGAAAACAAAGAGCGTCTTATGATAGGGCGCAGATTAAGATAATGTTCTTGGGAGCCCCTGTGGCGGAATTGGTAGACGCGGCAGACTCAAAATCTGTTGCCTGCAAGGGCGTGCCTGTTCGAGTCAGGCCAGGGGCACCATATTATCAAGAGCGCGCAAGACAGCATCGCCCATATCTGTCGTGGAAGCCTTCATCATACCCTCCTGCATAATATCTGCTGTGCGCCACCCCTCATCCAACACACACACAACGGCACGCTCTAACAAATCAGCGTCATCTCCCCGGTCAAATGAATAGCGCAACGCCATAGCCAGCGATAATATCATTGCCAGCGGATTAGCCTGATTGCTACCCGTTATATCCGGCGCTGACCCATGCACCGGCTCATAAAGCGCCCCGCCGCCTGCAATCCCCAAAGAGGCTGATGGCAACATGCCGAGAGAGCCTGTCAACATGGCAGCAATATCAGAGAGAATATCACCAAACAGATTATCCGTAACAATCACGTCAAATTGTTTGGGGCGGCGCACCAGCTGCATGGCGCAATTATCTGCTAGCATATGATCAAGGGTTACATCCCCGTACTCCGCCTCATGAAGCGCTACGACTTCTTCATGCCACAACAGACCGGATTCCATAACATTGCGCTTTTCAACCGAGGTCACCCGTCCTTCCCTGCGGCGCGCTAAGTCAAATGCCACGCGGGCCACGCGATGAATCTCGGTGGTGTCATAGATTTGCGTATTAACACCCCGGCGCACACCTTCGCCAATCTCTTCAATACCCCGCGGTTCGCCAAAATAAACACCACCCGTCAACTCCCGCACGATAAGAATGTCCAGCCCCTCAACAATATCCCGCTTCAACGATGAGGCATCCGCTAAGGGTGCAAAACATAGAGCCGGACGCAAATTGGCAAACAAATCCAGATCTTTTCTAAGACGCAACAACCCCGCTTCAGGACGTACATCAAAAGGAGCATTATCCCACTTCGGCCCGCCTACCGCTCCAAACAGCACCGCATCAGATTGCTTGGCCTCAGCCACCGTTGCATCGGTCACCGCAACGCCATGAGCCTCATAGCATGCGCCCCCCACTAAATCTTCCGTCAACGTACACTCAAACCCGCGCCGTACCATAAACCAGCTCAAAACACGACACGTCTCGGCCATCACTTCAGGGCCAATACCGTCCCCGGGCAAAACAAGAAGACGTGCGCTCATAGCCAGGGCTGTGCTGCCCTGTGGCGGGATTCAAAATCATCTATAGCTTGATTGTTTTCCATGGTAAGGGCGATATCATCCAGCCCCTCAAGCAAGCAGCGCTTGAGAAAACCATCTATCTCAAAATGAATAACGCCCCCGTCAGGCCCGCGTATTTCCTGAGTCTCTAGGTCCACCGAAAGAGTGGCATTGGCTCCCCGCTCTGCATCATCCATCAGCTTATCAACCTCCTCCTGCGGCAGGATGATAGGCAAGATGCCATTCTTAAAACAATTATTGTAAAAAATATCCGCAAAACTTGTTGCCACCACACAGCGAATACCAAAATCCATCAACGCCCACGGCGCATGCTCACGGGACGAGCCACACCCGAAATTATCCCCTGTCACCAAAATCTGCGCCGAACGATAGGCCGGTTTGTTAAGCACAAAATCGTCAATCTCTGCTCCGTCCGGTGTGTAACGCATTTCATCAAACAAATGTCTTCCCAACCCGTCCCTCTTGATAGTCTTGAGAAATTGTTTGGGGATAATCATATCCGTATCCACGTTCATCATCGGCAAGGGAGCGGCAACGCCATCTATTTTGGTGAATTTTTTCATCCTTCTCCCAGTGAATGCGCCCATGAGCGCAGATTGATATCGTGAACTTTGGATCAAAAATAGCAAATAAAGCAGAGCAGGCGCAAGGGAGAGAGTTTTAACAGGCCTATACCCCTCCATGACGGCAAGGCCGCAAACCTGTATGATGCCAGCCCATGACATCTGAAACTGGCGCTACCCTGCCCTTTGCGGCGGGCAAAACCCTTACGGCGGGCTTGTATGTTGCGGCAACACCCATCGGCAATGCGGGTGATATTACTTTGCGTGCTCTTGAAGCCTTAAAGAGGGCTGACGTTATATTGTGTGAAGATACAAGAATAACGGGACGCCTGCTGACCCGCTATGGTGTGACAACCCCTCTTAAGTCCTATCATGACCATAACGCGCAACGGGTTCGGCCCGGAATCATAGCGCAGCTACAAGAGGGGGCGGTTATTGTACTTGTGAGTGATGCAGGCACACCTCTTATTTCCGACCCGGGTTTTCGGCTCGTAAAAGAAGCGCAAAAGGCTTCCATCAAAGTGATGGTGCTACCGGGAGCTTCTGCTGTCTTGGCGGGGTTGGCCATTGCGGGCCTCCCTACAGATCGTTTTTTCTTTGGGGGGTTTTTGCCACCACGGTCAGCGGCACGCCGCAAAGCGCTGACACAATACAAGGATATTCCGGCCACGCTTGTGTTCTTTGAAAGCCCTCGGCGTCTGGCAGCTGCTCTTGGCGACATGGCTCATGTTCTGGGTCATCGGGAAGCGGCTATCGGGCGGGAGTTGACCAAGAAATTTGAGGAGGTACGCCGCAACACGCTTGATGTTCTTGCCGCAGATTACAAACAGACTCCGCCTAAGGGAGAGGTTACGGTGATGATAGCCCCTCCCGACGAACGTGAGATAATTGATGATGATACTCTGGATGCTCATCTTGCTGAAGCCATGCAAGAACATGGTCTGGCGAACGCTGCCTCTCAGGTGGCAGCAGAGACGGGCATGAGCCGGCGTGTTCTTTATCGGCGGGCGTTGGCACTGCGGGAGGAGCAGCAATGACGTCTGACAGGCATCAACGTGCTTTTTTGTCCGGAAAACGTGCGGAGAGGATTGCCGCCTTATGGCTTACTCTTAAAGGATATCATGTTTTGGCGCGGCGGCATAAAACACCTGTTGGCGAAATAGACCTCATTGCACGTCGTGGTCGGATTTTAACCTTTGTTGAGGTAAAATATCGCGCCACCAGAGAGCAGGCTCTGGAGGCAATCACCTCTCACCAACAAAAGCGGATTGCGCGTGCGGCGGCCTATTATATTGGAGGCCACCCTCGTTTGGCTCATCTGGCGGAACGGTTCGATGCTATTCTTGTCACACCGGCACGCTTGCCGCATCATGCGGTAGATGTTTTCCGGGTGCCGGAGGGAAGTAAAATATGGTAGGGCTGATGGCAGGAACACCACAAATCACAAGACACACGGAGACCACAGGATATAACGTGCTATGAGTTTAACTGTAGCCTTTCAAATGGACCCTGTGGAAGTTCTTGACCTGCGGGGAGATTCAACGTTTGCTCTGGCACTGGAGGCTGCTCATCGCGGCTATGATTTATTATTTTACGAAGTGAGTGGTCTTACCTTACGGGAGGATGAGGTCGTGGCCCCCTTGCGCTCCATGAGCGTACACGACAACCCTGAACGTATTGACTTGGGTGATCCTCAATTCCGTTCTCTTAGTTCCGTCGATGTTGTAATGATGCGTCAGGATCCTCCCTTTGATATGGCATACATCACGGCAACTTTTTTGTTGGAAAAAGTGCATCCGAAAACTCTTGTGGTGAATGATCCGGCTTCAGTTCGCAATGCGCCGGAAAAAATGTTTGTGACAGAGTTCCGCGATCTGATGCCTCCCACGCTAATTACGTCTGACAGGCGCGAGATTGAACGCTTTCGTGCCATTCATGGCGATATCGTAGTCAAACCTCTTTATGGCAATGGCGGGGCCGGAGTTTTTCGCATTACCCCCGATGATCAAAACACCAATGCGCTTTTAGAGATGTTGATGGAAACCCATCGTGAACCTCTTGTTGTGCAACAATATATGCCTGCTGTACGGGAAGGTGATCGGCGGATTATTTTAGTTGATGGTGAACCGGTCGGCGTCATTAATCGTGTCCCCTCAAGCGAAGAATTACGCGCCAACCTTCACGTTGGAGCACGCGCTGAAAAAGCTACCCTTACGGAACGCGATCATGAAATCTGCGCTACCATTGGCCCTATCCTTAAGCAAAAGGGATTGATATTCACCGGTATTGATATCATCGGCGGTTTTCTGACAGAGATTAACGTAACCTCCCCCACCTGTATTCGTGAGTTGTACCAACTTGACGGCATTAACGGAGCGGCACTGATATGGAATGCTATTGAGGCACGGCTTGCGGAGCAGCAGGGATAATGGCAGCACAGATTCACACGGTTGCCTTTCGGGGTGTAGAGGCTATTCCGGTAGAAGTGCAAGTGCGCATGAGCACTGGATTACCGGCGTTTACCCTTGTCGGACTGCCGGATAAAGCGGTAGCCGAAAGTCGGGAGCGTGTGCGGGCCGCTATGGATGCTATCGGCCTCGGGCTGCCACCCAAACGTATTACCGTCAATCTGGCACCGGCAGATGTGCCCAAGGAGGGCAGCCATTTTGATCTTCCCATAGCTCTTGGATTGATGGTAGCGCTCAATGTTATCCCCGCAGATGCGGCAGCAAAATATGTAGCGCTGGGAGAGTTAGCCCTTGACGGACGTCTGGCACCGGTAGTCGGTATTCTGCCTGCAGCTCTTTCGGCGGCTGAGCAAAAACGCGGACTTATTTGTCCTGATGCTTGCGGGGCGGAAGCGGCATGGTCTGGTCTGGGAGAACGCGAGGGCGGCGGGATATTGGCGGCACTTTCCCTCATACAGATTGTTAATCATTTCAAGGGCACACAAATGCTCTCGGATCCTAAACCCGGTATTCCTCAGGATGAAGCCCCGGCGCCGGATTTAGCAGATGTCCGTGGACAGGAAATGGCCCGCCGTGCTCTTGAGGTCGCCGCTGCCGGTGGCCACAATTTGCTCATGATAGGACCGCCCGGGGCTGGTAAATCTATGCTGGCCAGCCGCCTGCCGGGCATTTTGCCACCCATGACGGCAGACGAGATTTTACAAAGTAGTATTGTCTCTTCTTTGGCAGGCGAAATGACAACAGGTGCTATGCGCCGCACTCGTGCCTTTCGGGCACCGCATCATTCTGCCAGCATGGCAGCCATGGTAGGCGGCGGGACCCGCGCCCGCCCGGGCGAAATATCTCTCGCTCATTTAGGGGTTTTGTTTTTAGATGAACTGCCGGAGTTTTCCCGCCCTGTTTTGGATTGTTTGCGCCAGCCTGTTGAAACCGGTGAGGTCACTGTGGCGCGGGTCAATGCCCATATCACCTATCCGGCGCGCTTTCAGATGGTAGCGGCCATGAACCCCTGCCGGTGTGGTTTTGCGGGCGATGCAGAGCGTGGATGCAGTCGTCAACCTCGATGTTTACAAGATTATCAGACGCGTATTTCAGGACCGCTTCTTGACCGTTTTGACATTCGTATTGAAGTACCTCCGGTGCAATTGTCAGAAATGACAACCGCCACTCCCGGTGAAGCCAGCGCCGTAGTAGCGGCACGGGTTAAACAGGCCCGCGCACGTCAGGAGGCGCGTTATCAGGATGCACTCCCGGGTTTGAGGTTAAATGCTATGGCTGATGGTGAGCGCTTGCGCCGTTTGGCTCCTCTGGATGAGGAAGGCAAAAAACTGATGGATAAGGTTGCTGCAGAAAAATCCCTTACCGCCCGTGGTTATCATCGGGTGTTGCGCCTCGCTCTTACTCTTGCGGATATGGACAATGCGCCGGAGCTCGGCCATAAGCACCTCGCAGAGGCGCTGGCCTGGCGTGGCGGTGCTGTAGGGGTTATGCAGTGAGCCTGATGCAATGAGCACAACACAATAAAATGGGGCTGATGGCCGCTTAGTAAAACACAGGAGAGAAGAATTATGAAAACTAAAATAGCGGCGGGACTGAGCGCACTGTTTTTGCTAGCCGGTTGTAGTAATCAGAATCAGGATTCATGGAAACCATGGGAAGATGAGATCACGAAGTCAGGAGAGGTTTCTGGTGAAGCCGCAGAGACTTCTCTAGGCACTGCCAAACAAATTGCTACCGTAGGAGAGAGGGTGTTGTTGAGTGCATATTTTTGGCAGGGGGCCACGACAGAATTGGTGGAACGGGTGCTAGACCATGGGGTAGACATAGAGGCCCGTAATGAGCTTGGGTTTACGCCACTGCATCTGGCGGCGGGCAATAGCCAAACACCGTCGGTGGTAGAAGTTTTGCTGGCTCATGGCGCTGACATAGAAGCCCTCAATAAGAATGGCTGGACACCCCTGCATTGGGCGGCAGCGCAGAGCAAGACACCAGCGGTGCTAAAAACCTTGCTGGACCATGGCGCCAACATAGAGGCCCGCACTGAGGATGAGGTTGTTGATCTGGCGGGTATGACGCCCCTGCATCTGGCGGCATTTAGTAACGAAACACCGACGGTGCTGGAGGTTTTACTGGATCACGGAGCCGACCCACAGGCACAAACGAACGGCAAGGCCACCCCTTATACCTTTATTCGGGAGAACGAGGCTCTTGAGGATACAGAAGTTTATCAGCGCCTTAAAGAGGCTCATCAGCACCTTGAAGAGACCTTCATGCTATTGTCTTCGGAGTTTTGGGAGATGGCAACGGTAGCAGATGTAGAGTCGGCTCTCAGCCGGGGCGCTGATGTTAACCGCAGAAAAAAGGGCGAGGTCACACCCCTGCATGTTGCGGCGAGTTATAGCACCTCACCAGCGGCATTAGCTTTGATGCTTGACCATGGCGCCGACATAGAGGCCCGCGCTACTTTGGGGCTAGCTCCCCTGCACGCGGCAGCTGCTTGGAGCAAAACACCGTCGGTGGTGGTAGTGCTACTGGCTCGTGGAGCCGATATAGAGGCCCGCGATAAGAATGGACAAACGCCCTTGCATGCGGCAGTGCGCAATAGCCAAACACCAGCAGTGGTGGAGGTTTTTCTGACTCATGGTGCCGACATAGAAGCCCGTAATGAGTCTGGGTTCACACCCCTCCATACTGCAGCGGCACATAGCGATACCCCAGCGGTGGTGAAATTGTTGCTGGATCGCGGAGCCAACATAGAGCCCCGCGCTGATCTTGGATTAACGCCACTGCATCTGGCGGCGTTCAAGAGTGAAACACCGAAGGTGGTGGAAGCCTTGCTGGATCGCGGAGCTAACTCGCAAGCGAAGGATGAATGGGGAAAAATACCTCTTGATTATGCCCGGGACAATGAAGCGCTCAAGGATACCAAAGCCTACTGGCTATTGAACGAGGCTCAATACCGATAGAAATCGGGTTTTTTGATTGGTTTCAGGTAGATACAGATTGCTACTTAAGTATACAAGCCTCCAATAAAATACTATTCACTATATAGAACGGCATGAAGAACTTTTTTCTCTCTTTCTTTTGGGTTGTTTTCTTTGCCATTGGTCCGGTTGCCCATGCTGATGTCCCGGCGGCAGAGGGTATGGTGGTAGCGGCCAATCCTCATGCCACAAAAGCAGGCGTAGAGATATTGGAGCGCGGAGGGTCTGCCGTTGATGCGGCGATTGCCGTACAAGCGGTTTTGGGGTTGGTAGAGCCGCAATCCTCCGGCATTGGCGGCGGGGCTTTTTTGCTCACCTACGATGCCGCTAGCGGCACGGTGCGCGCCTACGATGGCCGGGAAACAGCCCCTGTTGCCGTAGATGAAACTCTGTTTCTCAATCCCGATGGCACGCCGATGGGGTTTTGGGAGGCTATTGTCGGAGGACGTGCCGTTGGCGTACCCGGGCTTGTAGCACTTCTTTATGAGGCCCACCGGCGTGAAGGAAACTTAACCTGGGCTGAACTCTTCCAACCGGCCATCGAGCTGGCTAACCGGGGATTTAGAATTTCGCCACGGCTGGCTTTTTTGATAGGCCGTGACAAATATCTGCCTACATTCCCTCGGACCAGAGAGTATTTTTATCTACCGGACGGAACGCCTAAACCCGTTGGCACCATTCTCAAAAACCCGGACTACGCACAAAGTCTGCAAGCCATAGCCGATCAAGGACCGGATGCTTTTTATCGCGGACCTCTTGCACAGGAAATTGTCTCCACTGTGCGCAATACCCCGCAAAATCCGGGTCAACTCTCTTTGGAAGATATGGCCGCCTATAAAGCCAGAATGCGTCCGCCTCTGTGCCTTCCATACAAAACATTCAAAATTTGCGGCATGCCACCACCATCGTCAGGAGGGTTGGCAGTGCTCCAGATTTTGGGCTTGCTAGCCCCTTTTAAACTGGAGAGTGTTGAGCCTCTTTCCGTTCAATCCGTTCACTTGATCGCTGAAGCCGGTCGTCTGGCCTTTGCCGACCGCAACTACTATGTCGGCGACCCGGACTTTGTTGACGTACCCCTTGATGCTTTGCTGGATGAAAAATATCTGGACGGAAGAAGTACACTCATATCTCCCACCCGGGCCATGGGTAAGGCAAAGCCCGGCCTTATTATACCGGACCTTTCCGCACCACCGCCGCAGTTTGAACCACCCTCAACAACGCATTTTTCTATTATTGATAAAAAGGGGAATGCTGTTTCCATGACCTCGTCCGTTGAAAATGCTTTTGGCTCACGATTGATGGCGGGAGGTTTTATACTCAACAATCAAATTTCAGATTTTTCTTTTGTACCTGCCGTAGAGGGGCGGCCCGTTGCCAATCGCGTTGAGGCCGGCAAGCGGCCACGTAGTTCTATGGCTCCAACTCTTGTTCTGGATGACACAGGTGCCTTTTATGGCGCTATAGGCTCCCCGGGAGGTAGCCGGATTATCGGCTATACGGCCAATGCGTTGGTGGCCATGCTGGATTGGAACTTACCCCCTCAAGAGGCTGTTTCTCTGCCTCATTTTCTCAACCGTAACGGGCCAACCGAACTGGAGAAAGATATAAGGCTGGCCGGACTCATACCGGCACTTGAAGCGTTGGGTCATGAAATAAAACAACCCGTCATGAATAGCGGCCTGCACGGAATACTGAAAACCGGACAAGGTCTTGAGGGTGGCGCTGACCCCCGCCGTGAAGGAACTGTGATGATAACATCCGGCGGGTAGCGCGTTACTATTTGTTGATGTCAAAAGCGGCCAGAGCTGCCATGTTGACGAGGTGTGACACATTACAGCTGACAGGTACAATCTGTACCGGTTTGGACAGGCCCACCAATATAGGCCCGATAACTGTACTGTCACCCAGTTCCATTAACATTTTGGTGGAGATGCTGGCAGAATGAATGGCAGGCATAATCAGTACATTCGCCGGAGCCGTCAAACGGCAAAACGGATAGAGCGCCATGGCATCGGCGTTGAGGGCAATATCGGCGGCCATTTCGCCGTCATACTCAAAGTCTACTCTCCGGTCATCCAGAATTTCTACGGCCTCCCGCACACGTTCTGACCGTTCACCCAACGGCAAGCCGAACGTAGAATAGGCCAGAAGCGCTACCCGCGGTTCATACCCCAATCGCCGCGCCACATGAGCTGTCTCTACGGCGATATCCGCTAACTCTTCGGCAGTAGGCATATCGTGAACGTTGGTATCTGCTACCAACACCGTGCGCCCGCGCGCTAAAACTAACGACACCCCGATAGGCCGCCGTCCTTCCATGGGGTCAATCACATGAGAAATGTCTTCAAGAGCAGTTGCATAATTGCGGGTGACACCCGTTACCAGACTATCGGCATCTCCCATGGCCACCATACAGGCGCTGAATATGTTGCGGTCATTGCTGACCATGCGCACGCAATCGCGCAACAAATATCCCTGTCGCTGCAATCGCTGATAGATGTAGTCCGCATAGTCCTGCAAGAGGGGTGATGTGCGGGCATTATGAATAGGCGGGCACACCGGACGCGGGAGGCCAATGCGATCCATCGTGGCATGGATGGCTTTCTCCCGCCCTACCAGAACAGGTTCTCCCAACTCTAAATCACGAAAAGCAATAGCGGCGCGGATAACTTGCTCCTCCTCCCCTTCACTAAAGACAACCCTCTTTGGGTCACGCCGCACTTTTTCCATGATAGCCTGCAACACGCCTGCTACCGGATCCAGACGGGCTGATAATCGCTGTTTGTATCCCTCCATATCCACAATAGGCAGACGTGCAACGCCACACTCCATCGCCGCTTCGGCGACCGCAGGAGGTATCTCCCGTATAAGCCTTGGGTCAAAGGGTGCCGGAATAATATATTTCGGACCATAGCGGGGACGCTCGCCATAAGCGGAGGCTACCTCGTCAGGCACATCTTCTCTCGCCAGTTCCGCTAAGGCACGCGCGCACCCTATTTTCATTTCTTCGGTGATGGCAGTTGCCCGTACATCTAACGCGCCCCTGAAAATATACGGAAAACCCAATACATTATTCACCTGATTGGGATAGTCGGAACGACCTGTAGCCATAATGGCATCATCGCGAATGATTTCTACTTCTTCCGGTGTTATCTCCGGATCAGGGTTCGCCATGGCAAAAATAATCGGTTGTTCTGCCATGGACTTCACCATATCCGGCGTTAGGGCTCCCTTAACGGATAGCCCGAGAAAGATATCCGCCCCCTCAACAACTTCGGCTAGACTCCGCGCATCGGTTTCTACCGCATGGGCTGATTTCCACTGGTTCATGCGTTCCTCGCGGCCTTTATAGATAGGCCCAATCGTATCGCACAAAACAACATTCTCATAAGGCATGCCCATAGCCTTAATGAGTTCAAGACAGGCAATGCCCGCCGAACCGGCTCCGTTACCACCATGCGGGCGGTTTTAATATCGCGACCTGTTAAATCCAGCGCATTAATAAGCCCCGCCGCGCAAATAATGGCCGTGCCATGTTGGTCGTCATGAAATACGGGAATATTCATAACCTCCCGCAAGCGCTGTTCAATAATAAAACAATCCGGTGCCTTGATGTCTTCCAGATTGATACCGCCAAAAGAAGGCCCGAGATAACGCACGGAATCAATAAACGCATCTACGTCTAATGTGTCCACTTCAAGGTCAATGGCATCGACATCGGCAAACCGCTTGAACAAAACCGCCTTGCCTTCCATAACCGGCTTGGAGGCCAGTGGTCCTAAATTGCCCAGCCCCAGAATGGCTGTACCGTTTGAAATCACCGCCACAAGATTACCCTTGCTGGTGTATTCATAGGCACAATCGGGATTATTGGCGATGGCTTGCACCGGCGCAGCCACCCCCGGAGAATAGGCAAGCGACAAATCTCGCTGCGTTGCCATGGGTTTGGTAGCACTGATTTCTATCTTGCCGGGTTTGCCCTGCTGATGAAATAAGAGAGCTTCTTGGTCTGTAATCTGACGATTTTTTATGTCGTCCATTTTCATGGTCCATTGCAATAAGGCTTGCCACACTTCTAGACCCTATCTGCACCGGATACAAGACCGCTCCACCGGCTTGCTTGTGTTGTCGGTCTTGCCATTATAAATTGAGAAAAAGTGAGAGACCAGAATGTCCGGTACGCCCGCCCCCCACCAACAGGAATCCTCATCCGGCATCACCGCGGTACGTAGCGCCGGTGATGATGGCGCAACGCCCATGATGGCGCAATATCTTGATATTAAGAAAAATTACCCTGACAGTTTGTTGTTTTACCGGATGGGTGATTTTTACGAACTCTTTTTTGATGATGCCAGATCAGCCGCTGAAGCGCTGGATATTACCCTGACCCGGCGTGGCCGCTATAAAGGTGAAGATATTCCCATGTGTGGAGTTCCCGTCCGTGCTGCCGAGACTTATCTGTCTCGGCTGATTAAACGGGGTTTTCGGGTAGCCATTTGCGAGCAGATGGAAGAACCCTCGGCCCGCCGTTCGGGTGGCGGGGGTAAAACTCCTGTGCGGCGCGATGTTGTCCGTCATGTTACTCCCGGAACGATAACGGAAGATAATTTACTTGATGCCCGTGCTCATAATTATCTGGCAGCTTTGGCGCAGACGGAATCTCAGGCGGATGAGTGCGCTCTTTCGTGGTTAGATATGTCAACGGGTGATTTTTACGTCCGCACGACACCGGTTGAAGAGGTCTCTGCCGGTCTTGCGCGTCTTATGCCGGGAGAGGTTTTAGCATCGGATAGTTTGTTTGCACATCCTGTTCTCGGGTCGGTTTTGAAAGCGCAGGAAGCGGCTTTGACGCTTTTACCGGATAGACAGTTTTCTTCTATTGCCGGAGAACGTCGGTTGCTGGATTACTTCAACGTCAAAACGCTGGATAGTTTTGGTGATTATTCCCGTGCCCAGTTGGCAGCCTGCGGTGCACTCCTTGATTATGTAGCGACCACCCAGATGGGAGAGATGCCGGTTCTTAATGCGCCGGTGCATGAAACAGCGGGCAGTATCATGGTGATTGATGCGGCTACGTGTGCCAATCTCGAATTGACCCGCACTCTGGAAGGGCAACGCCGTGGTAGTTTATTGTCGGTCATTGACCGCACTGTCACAGGGGCGGGTTCCCGGCTTATGGCAGACGATTTAACGGCTCCTCTTATGGAGGCCGCCCTCATCAATAACCGTCTTGAGGCAGTGGGGTTTCTTGTTGAAGAAGAAGAACTGCGCACGGCTTTGCGGGGGGATCTTAAGGCTTGCCCGGATATGGCCCGTGCGCTTTCGCGATTATCTTTAGGGCGGGCAGGCCCGCGGGATCTGGCAGCCCTCCGGGATGGGATCATTCAGGCTCACAAGGCGGCTGCCCGGCTAAACGCTATAACCCCAAAAACGCTTGATCAATTTTCTTCTCCCCTTCTTGGCGATATTGCTTTAGCCATAGGACACCATGCTGCCGGTCTTGAGGATCATCTCACCCGCGCACTGGGTGCTCCGGATGCTCAGGGCCGTGCAGGGTATGAACTCCCCCCCACCTCCCGTGAGGGAGGTTTTATTGTGGAGGGATATGATGCCGCCCTTGATGAACTTCGTACCCTTAAAGATGAAAGCCGGCGCATCATGGCTTCTCTTCAGGAGCGCTATGCGGAAGAAACCGGCATCCGCACCCTGAAGATTCGCCATCACAAGGCGCTTGGGTATCATCTGGATGCACCCTCAAGTCAGGCGGACAAACTGATGGCACCGCCGTTTTCCGAAAGTTTTATTCACCGGCAAACTCTAACCAATGTGGTGCGGTTTACCACAACGGAACTCTCCACCCTTGCCCAACGCATAGAGGAAGCCGCAGGACAGGCTCTGGAGCTGGAGCATGAACTCTTTAAGGCATTAGCTGAAGAGGCGTTAGTCCTGCGCGATAATATTATGTCTATGTCCTCGGCAATGGCGCGTCTGGATGTGGTGACCTCTCATGCACAGTTGGCAAGCGAGCAGCGATATTGCCGCCCTGTTGTTGATGAAAGCCGGGCGTTCAGAATTATCAATGGCCGTCATCCCGTTGTAGAAGCCGCTCTTGTGCGGGAGGGTGCTAATTTCGTGGCCAATGATTGCCGCCTTGACTGTACGGCAGAGGAAGTCGGCAGGCAGACGATGACACCGGCCCGTCGGCTATGGCTGATGACCGGCCCCAACATGGCGGGCAAATCAACATTTCTACGTCAAAATGCTTTGATTACAATTTTGGCTCAGATGGGGTCTTTCGTACCGGCAGATGAGGCCCGTATCGGTGTGGTAGACCGGTTGTTTAGTCGGGTTGGAGCAGCAGATGATCTGGCGCAGGGGCGTTCTACTTTTATGGTAGAGATGATTGAAACCGCCGCCATTTTGCACCGGGCCGGCGAGCGGTCTCTGGTTATTCTTGATGAAATAGGGCGCGGCACGGCAACCTTTGACGGTTTATCTATCGCCTGGGCCGTTCTTGAACATCTGCATGACGTCAATCGGTGCCGGGGTTTATTCGCCACTCATTTTCATGAACTTACGGTTCTTTCGGCACGATTGGATAATCTCGCTAACGCGACCATCCGTGTTAAGGAATGGGAGGGAGAGGTTGTTTTCATGCATAAGGTAGAAGCCGGGTCGGCAGACCGCTCTTATGGCATTCAGGTAGCCCGGCTGGCCGGCCTGCCGGAGGCCGTGTTGACCCGTGCCCGTGATGTACTCACATGGCTGGAATCAAATTCCACCCCTGCAAAGACTGACGGGCCTTCGGATCTTCCCTTGTTTGCCGGCACTCAAACCGGCGCTAAAAACACGTCTGACCCGTTACATGAACGTCTTAAGGAGATACACCCCGATACTCTGACCCCCAAAGATGCGCTGGAGTTGATCTATGATCTTAAAAAACTGCACACCTCACTGAGCGATGACTGACTGGACGCTCCCTCTGCAAATATCGGAGATCGTCAATGATCTGTCAGGGATAAACACAACACCTGTTCTTAAGGAAGCCGGTGAAAAATCAGAATTATTGACTCACTGTGGCTAATCCTGCGTCCATCATGAGAACCCCGCGAGCCTTGTTGCGCATACTTGCCACCATTAGCAGCTGGACTATGGTCAGCCGCGTTCTGGGTCTTGTGCGTGATGTGTTGATGGCAGCCATTTTGGGAACCGGACCTGTAGCGGATGCTTTTTTTGTTGCCTTTCGTCTGCCCAATCTATTTCGCCGCCTGCTGGCCGAAGGAGCTTTTAGCGCGGGCTTCGTGCCTTTGTTCTCCGACAAACTCGCACGGGAAGGCCGCACTGCCGCCCGTACATTTTCAGATCAGACTTTAAGCGTTTTAGTCACCTGTCTCGTCATCCTCACCCTTACTGCACAGTTGGCTATGCCGTGGCTTGCCTATCTTATAGCACCGGGGTTCTCGGATAATCCGGATACCATGGCGATGGTGGTTTTGTTCGCACAAATCACTCTTCCTTATCTGGCGTTTATGTCTTTGATGGCACTTCTGGCAGGCGTTCTGAATGCATTGGGGCGTTTTATGGCAGTAGCCGCCGCACCCATCCTGTTAAACCTGATCTTGATTGCCGTTCTGGTGGTGGTAGCCCCACTGACCGGTGCACCCGGCACGGCACTGTCGTGGGGGGTTACAATCTCCGGTGCCTTGCAATTTTTTCTGCTATTGATTGCCATAGGGCGGGCGGGGTTTGCGCCGCGAATACGCTATCCGTGGTTGACAGATGATGTAAAGCGTCTCATGAGGCTGGCGCTGCCCGCAGCTTTAGCGGGAGCCGCTACCCAGATTAATATTCTTGTCGGTTCTGCTATCGCTTCTTTTCAGGAAGGAGCTGTTTCCTTTTTGTTCTATGCGGACCGCCTCTACCAACTGCCTCTGGGCGTTATTGGCGTCGCTATTGGCGTTATTCTATTACCCACCCTGACCGATAGCCTCGCCCGTGGCGACGAGGAAACCGCTACCCAATGGCAAAACAAGGCCATTGAAATTTCAATGCTTTTCACCCTGCCCGCCATGGTAGCCCTGATCGTGATCCCCGCCCCCATTATCACCACTCTTTTTGAACACGGGGCCTTCTCTCAAACGGATAGCGCAGCAACAATCTCGGCACTTATTGCCTTTGCGCCCGGGCTTGTGGCTTTTGTCCTGATACGGATTTTTTCACCGGCATTTTTTGCCCGGCAAAACACCCGCACTCCCCTCCACGCCGCTTTACTGAGCATGTTTGTCAATGTCGCCGGCAGTCTGCTGTTATTTCCTGTCATGGGTCATGTGGGGATTGCCGTGGCCACCACGCTATCCGCCTGGGTCAATGCCGGATATCTAGGCTGGCATCTGTGGCGGCAAAATGCTCTCAAACCCGACAATCGTCTGCATCGCCGGTTGTGGTTGACGGGTCTGGCGAGTATTGGCATGGGACTTGTTCTGTGGGGAATTATGAGTGGTCTTGGAGGGCTTTTTGATACCGGAATGGATGTGGCTGTGCGCGTCTTCGCATTGGCGATTTTGGTGCTGGCGGGGCTTGGCAGCTATGGTTTACTGTGTCAGATAACGGGTGCCATGAGTTGGCACGAATTGCGTCGTGATTTAAGTGCACGGAGATAATTTTATGACTTTTATAACCGGGCCTGCGTATAACCATGTCTGACAGGCGTGTTTTTTCCGGCGTGCAGCCGACAGGCGAACTCCACCTGGGAAATTATCTGGGGGCCATCCGCAACTTTGCCACTCTCGGAGAGACTCATTCGTGTCTTTATTGCATTGTGGATATGCATGCCATTACGACCTATCAGGACCCTGAATTGCTGGCGCAAAACACGAGGGAGGTCACGGCGGCATATCTGGCGGCGGGCATTGACCCCGTCCGGCAGATTATCTTCAACCAGAGCCGGGTAGCGGCTCACGCCGA
>JBAJNM010000032.1 GCA_036881865.1 Parvularculales bacterium
AGAAAGCTTCAACGGACGCTTCCGGGACGAGTTGTTAAACGGGGAGATATTCTACACGCTCAAGGAAGCGCAGATTCTGATTGAGCAATGGCGTGTCCACTACAATACCAGACGACCGCATTCGGCACTTGGATACAGACCACCGGTGCCGGAAACGATCATCCCGATTGACCCAAGACCGACCATACACTAACTTTCAAACTGGACGTGTTGATGGGGGCAGCTCACACCCGCAACAATAAGAAGAGAGAGCAACATCACTATAGCCCGAGTGAACATTCCAGAGTTTTCCATTATTTTCTCCTTTTACTTCATCTTCCTATCGTTTCCAGATAACCCATTTGTAAGATAACAAACCTCATTTAACAATGCTGTCGGCTATTCACACCAAACGTTTCTTGCCTTTGCATCTTGGGAATCTAACACACCATAAGCAGGTACTATAAGGTCTTGTTAGTTCAATGAACCAGCCATCGTTACAATCTGGGCAAGATTGATATTCTGTATCACATGAACATCGCATCAAACTGGAATGGCCGTGCTTGGTTGGGTAACCCGCACTGTATTCGGCGCAGGAAGTAAGCGAGTGGCAGGGCAAAATCGTTGAAATTAACAGAATAACGAATTACGCTTTATTCTCTCAATTCCTTTAAGTAGTGAATAGGAACAATTATGGCAGATCAATTAAGACAGATAGCTGAGGAGTTTGATGGTCAGTATGAAGGATTCAAGCGATTGCTTCAGAACACTGAAGCTGATGACGGATCGCGTTTTGACTTATCTCTACAGATACCAAATGAAGATGTGGACATAAAAATATCAGATTTTCTAACTCGTATTGAGATTACAAATAATATCATAAAAGAAATTGTGGATAGTGAAGGAAAAACCCTAATTCCGTTTGCATTAGCAAGGGAATTAAAAAATACAATCAGTCAATGCAAGCAATCTATCGAGTATCTGTTTCAGCACTATCAAAATGCTGTAAATAGTGGTGGCATCACGCAAATCGAGGGCGAAAATGCCAATGTGCATGCTCCACCCGGATTGCAATTTTCACTTATTACACTTATCCAACAGAGTCTTCTTGGCTCATCAGACAGCATGCTTCGCAGTGCTCTTGAAGTGCGGCAACTAATTTCTGCCGAGGAGTTGAGCGACATCAAAAGTACCTTGGACAGTTGGCCTTCCGTATTAGGAGAAGTTGCAGGTTCTATTAAGGATGCTCGTAAAAAGGAAAAAGAGATAAATAGTGCTCACGAAACCATCGCTCAATATCAACAAGAAATTGAGAGCATTCGGAAACAGGCCCAAGAAGATAATCAAACCAAGCAACAAGAAACAAATGAAATCAATGCAAGGATTGAACAAATCCGCGAAATAACAAGAGAC
Organism: Parvularculales bacterium; assembly: GCA_036881865.1. NCBI lineage: Bacteria > Pseudomonadati > Pseudomonadota > Alphaproteobacteria > Parvularculales > Parvularculales bacterium. The sequence continues at coordinate 1,393 of JBAJNM010000032.1, forward strand.
GCCGATACCCTTAAAAATTCCGTTGATGCGTTCCAAAGTGAATTTGAGAGTTTTGATAGAATAATGGATTCGAGAAACCAAAACTATGATTTAGCCAGAACAAATCTTGATGAGGCTATCACTCACGTGCATGACTCTCAGGAAATGATTGATGAGCGTATAGAGCGATCAGAGCAGATGCTTACAGGTGCAACTGTCGCTGGGCTAGCTTCGACATTTGGGGAGATTCATGAAAAGTTAGGCGTCAAGCTAAAATGGGCGAGTGTGGGTTTCTACTCTTCAATAGTTATTCTGTTTATTACCTGCCTGCCAATTCTGGATTACTTCTTCCCTGTAATATCAAAAGGGTTAATCGGGGTGGAATTTAGTAAGAGCGCACAAGAGACAAGAGATTCACTGGCAGGGTTTCTTATTCGGGCAACTCTGATTCTTCCGGCATCATGGCTAACACTTTTTAATGCACGAAAACATGCAAATCTTTTTAAACTCAAAGAGCACTACGCATACAAATACTCTATTGCCACTTCCGTTGACGGCTTCAAGCGGCAAGCCCCCGGATACGAAGACGTTATAGCGTTTTTCGCATTTCGTGAATTGTCATTTAATCCTGCTGACAAAATTGATGGTAAAAAAATGGCTGCCGAGCATCCATTTCAGGAGCTTACTAATCAGGTAGTAGATAATGTCAAAAGTAGACTGCCAAAATCAGGAAAGAATAGAGATAATGAAGAGACGGATAGATAAGGGGCGGCAGAAGTCCGGCACGAATGAATGGTTCTTCTACCCCTTGACCTAAACCGTTTTCAGGCTATATTCGGGCGTGCTATCCGGCATTAACCAACCAGAATTTGAGGATAAGTCCATGTCCCGCCGTTGCGATATCTCCGGCAAAACCGTCCAGAGCGGCAATAATGTAAGCCACGCCAATAATAGAACACGGCGGCGCTTCTTGCCGAACCTGTGTCAGGTCTCTCTCCACAGCGAGGCGTTGGGCCGTGCGGTGCGCTTGCGCATCAGCGCTCATGCCTTGCGCTCCGTTGAGCATGTGGGCGGGCTGGATGCCTATCTGCTCAAGGTAAGAGAGTCAAAACTCTCTCTTAAGGCTAAAAGAATTAGGCGGCAGGTGCAGAAGGCCCAGGTGCAGAAAGTCGTCGCGAGCCCGTAGCCCGTCTGCTCCGCGGGGGCAGGCCCCGGGGGGCTTTAGAGTGTGCTGCATCGCTGTCAAACAGTTCCGCTAATTTATCAACCATCACGCCGCCTAATTGTTCGGCGTCCACAATGGTCACGGCGCGTTTATAATAGCGCGTGACGTCATGGCCTATGCCAATCGCCGTGAGTTCCACCGGTGATTGCTCCTCGATAAAACTGATGGCCTCGCGCAAATGCCGTTCCAGATAATTGCCCGCATTGACGGACAGCGTTGAATCATCCACCGGTGCGCCGTCGGAAATCACCATCAGAATGCGCCGCTGCTCGGGCCGTCTGATCAGGCGGTCATGTGCCCACATCAGCGCTTCGCCGTCGATGTTTTCTTTGAGCAGCCCTTCGCGCATCATCAGACCCAGATTACGCCGGGCGCGCCGCCACGGGCTGTCGGCATTTTTGTAGATGATATGACGCAGATCATTAAGCCGTCCCGGTTTGGCAGGCTTGCCCTCGTCAACCCATCGTTCGCGGGATTGCCCGCCTTTCCATTGACGCGTCGTAAAGCCTAATATCTCGACCCTGACGTTACAGCGTTCCATGGTGCGCGCCAGAATATCCGCACACACCGCCGCGACGGTAATGGGCCTGCCGCGCATCGAGCCTGAATTATCCAGCAAAAGGGGGACCACCGTATCGCGGAACGACATGGCCTGTTCCGCTTTGTAGGAAAGGGGATGAGATGGGTCACAGATCACCCGCGTCAGACGGGCGGCATTTAATATGCCGTCCTCAAGGTCAAACTCCCACGAGCGGTTTTGCTGCGCCAGCAACCGCCGCTGCAGACGGTTGGCCAGCCGCGACACGACCCCCTGAAGGTGAGAGAGTTGCTGGTCAAGCTGACGCCTCAGGCGGGCCAGTTCTTCAATATCGCATAAATCTTCGGCGGTGATGGTCTCGTCAAACGCCGTTGTATAGACATTATAGTGGGCCGCGTTACGTCCGGAAGCGCTGGCCCCGGCCAGTTGCGGCTGATTACCGTCACCCTCTTCTTCAAGCTCGCCTTGCTGCTCCGGCGGGTTTTCCGCATCAACCCGCACACTGTCTCCCTCATCATCGTCATCGGCCCCTTCCGTATGGTCAACATTCTCGGCAGACATCCCCTCCGGTTGCCCTTCTTCTCCCTCCTGGCTTTCATTCTCCTGTTCCTGCTGATCACCCTCGTCACCCGGTTCTTCCGTCTCCGGGTTGTCGTTGGTTTCTCCCAGCTCGTCTTCAAAACCGATATCCGCAATAATTTCGCGCACAATGCGGCTGAAGAGAGCCTGATCCGTCACCGCATCCGCCAGACGCTCAAGAGACTCCCCCGCCTTCTCCTCAACCCACGGCCGCCATTTGTCCATGATATCCCGCGCCGCTTCCGGCGGCTCAAGACCGGTCAGTTTCTCCCGCGCCATCAGCGCCATCATCTCCGGCAGGGGTGCTTCGGTCTGATCTTGTATTTTGTCCAGCCCGTTTGCCCGGCACCGCCGCTCAAGGGCTGCATCAAGATTATTGGCAATGCCTTTCATCGCATGAGTGCCGATGGCCGCAACCCGCGCCTCTTCCACCGCATCAAAAATGGCCCGCGCATTACTCCCCGTCGGTTGCAGGCGTGTCGCAATCGCCTCGTCATGGTGCGCCAGTCCCAGTGCGAGCAGATCGCCCTGTCCGCGTGCGCACGCAACATCTACGTGCGTCATCTCCCGCGAGGGCAGGGGCAGGCGGGCTTTCAGTCCGTTAAGCGCGGGAGTGTCAACGCTGAACGTAACCGTCAGTTCATGCTCGCCCGAAATGGCCCGCATCGCCGTGGTCAGCGCCTGCTTGAAGGAATCCTGGGAGGAGTTGTTTTGCGGCATGAATTTTATCTATTGCGTTGCCGCCTTGTCCGTTTTTTTCTGCGCGGGTTTTTTCAGGGCGTCTGGCACAATCCCGTTGTGTGGGCCATGGTCCGGCAGTTCTTCGCCAAAGCAGCGTTGATAAAACTCGGCGATGGCAGGCCGCTCCAACTCATCGCATTTGTTGAGGAATGTCGCCTGAAAGGCAAACCCGGTATCCTTGAATATTGTGGCATTCTCGGCCCACGTCAAAACCGTCCGCGGGCTCATGACCGTTGAAATGTCGCCATTGATAAAGGCCGCACGCGTCAGGTCCGCCACGCGCACCATGGCGGCGATTTTATCGCGTCCTTCGGCGTTCTGATATTCTTTTGCCTTCGCCAGAACGATGCGCGATTCTTCATCATGGGGCAGATAGTTCAACGTGCAGACAACATTCCACCGGTCCATCTGACCCTGATTGATCTGCTGCGTGCCGTGATAAAGACCGCTGGTATCCCCGAGCCCTACCGTATTGGTTGTTGAAAACAGGCGGAAAGAGGGGTGCGGACGGATAACCTGATTTTGGTCCAGCAGGGTGAGTTTGCCGGAAACTTCCAGCACCCGTTGAATGACAAACATGACATCGGGACGTCCGGCGTCATATTCGTCGAATACGAGAGCTGTCGGACTTTGCAGCGCCCATGGCAGAATGCCTTCGCGAAACTCCGTGACCTGTTTGCCGTCTTGCAACACGATGGCATCGCGTCCCACAAGATCAATGCGGCTGATATGACTGTCCAGATTAACCCGGACGCAGGGCCAGTTAAGGCGCGCGGCGACCTGCTCGATATGCGTTGACTTCCCCGTACCGTGATACCCCTGCACCATCACCCGGCGGTTATGCGCAAACCCTGCCAGCAACGCCAGAGTGGTATCGCGGTTGAAAACGTAGTCGGGGTCCAGATCAGGCACATGGTCTTCCGGCTCCGAGAAGGCGGGGACGTCCATATCCACGTCAATCTTGAATACCTTCCGCGCTGAAACACTTATATCCGGCGTGTCTGATCTTCTGCTCTCTCGTTTTTCCATGGCCGTCATTATGATTTTCCTTAACTGTTGCCGGACTGCGTTTCGGTTTCCATCTGGAAAATACCAGCAGATTTAAGACAGTCATAGGCCTGAATGACCCGGATTAGCAAATCTGTTGCATCTTTCTTGCCGCCATTGGCATCAGGATGGTGACGTTTCACCAATTCCTTATAGCGTGCCCTGATTTCGCTGAAGGTGGCGGTCTCCTCAAGGTCCAGAATTTCCAGCGCCCGGCGCTCAAGAGGCCGCAGGGGCCGCCGCCGCATGGGAGAACGGTATTGGTCATCCCTGCTCCATGGTGTGCCGGGAATGTCCATGGCAAGATCCATCGGGTCAAAGGCCCGGAAGGATTCGCCTGACCGCGAGCCCATCATCCACGTTGGGCGTAAACCGGTAAGGGCGGCTTTCTGGTAGGCGGCGATTTCCTCGTCGCTCATGCCGGTGAAATAATTATAATTGCGGTTGTATTCCCTGACGTGCTCCAGGCAGAACCACCGGTACATGTTTCCGGCATGACGGCCAACCGGTGCGGGGTAATGTCCTGAATCACGGCACCCGGGCCATGAGCAGGAGCGTGTTCCCTGCTCCGGCTCTTGCTTACGGCGCGGGGGTTTAATCCGGATTCTGTCAAACAGTTTTGAATCGGCCTTCATAACCCCCCGATTATGAAACGCCGGACACGACAATACAAGCAGGGCAGGACATGATAGAATGTCATTATAATAGGTGCGGAGTGATTATGCCTGAAAGTTCATCTGCCAAAGAAATGTTTGCCGGAGAATCATCTGTCGGTGATTTCATCCGGAACAGATTGACGGAGAGTTTTGCGCCGGCGCATCTTGAGGTGATTGATGACTCGGCCCGTCACAAGGGTCACGCCGGTGCGCGCGAAGGGGGGCAAAGCCATTTTCAGGTCACGATTGTGGCGTCATGTTTTGCAGATAAATCACGTCTGGAACGCCACCGCATGGTCATGAAGGCCCTTGAAGAAGCTCTGGCCGGACCGGTGCACGCCCTCGGTCTGGACATCCTGACACCTCAGGAGCATGACCGCCGCTCATTGGTCTGATTATTGGTCTGACTTATTGATCCGGTTGCTGCGGGGTAATTCTGAGAGCGGTGATCTGATTGCGGTGGCGGCGCAGGATTTCAAACCTGAAGTCATGAAAGGTAAACATCTGACCGGCGTCAGGAATGACATGCGCTTCATGAATGACAAGACCGGCAACGGTGGTCGCTTCTTCGTCGGGTAAAGACCAGTCCATCGCCCGGTTAAGATCGCGGATGGTCACGTTGCCGTCGACATTGACCGACCCGTTCGGTTGCGGCCGCACCCCGCGTATATCAATGTCATGCTCGTCGGAAATGTTGCCGACAATCTCTTCAAGAATATCCTCCAGCGTTACGAGCCCCATCAGACCGCCATATTCATCGATCACGAAAGCAAAATGGCTTTTGCGGCGCAGAAAAGCATCCAGCTGGTTTTGCAGTGATATCGTCTCCGGCACAAACCATGGCTTTCTGGTTAGGGAAGGAATATCCAGAGCGTTAATATCGCCGCCGCTTTTGACAAGCGCATCAAGCAGATCACGGGCGTGCAAGGTGCCGATGACATTTTCCGGCTCATCGCGCCATAAGGGGATACGCGAGTGCTGTCCCGCAAGAACCTGATTGACCAGATCGGCAGGCGCAAGGTCGGCATCCGCCATGGCCATGTTTTTTCTGTGGACCATGACCTCGTTGACCTCGACGGCCTTGAGGTCAAGAATGCCGCCGATCATGTCGCGCGAGTCCTTGACGACCCGGCCCTCCTGATGATGAAGGTCGATGGTTCCGCGCAATTCTTCATCCGCACTGACCTGTCCGGGTTGGTTGTGTACTTCGGCACCGACAAGACGCAGCGCACGGGTGGCCGCGTAGGTCATGACGGCTGCAACGGGTGAAAACAGACGCACCACAAGTTTGACCGCAGGGGCCAGCCACAATGCAATGTCGTCGGCCCGGCTTATGGCCCATGTTTTGGGAAGGACTTCGGCGAAAATGACCACCAGCGCCGTCATGATGATGGTGGCGTATGCCACCCCCGGCGCCCCGAACAGGGTCAGGAACACGCTCGTTGCCAGCGCCGAAGCGAGAATGTTGGTGAGGTTGTTGCCAAGCAGGATGGCGCCGATTAACTGCTCGCGGTTATAGATCAGCGTATTGACGGTTTGCGCGCGGAGATTGCCCTCTGCGGCGAGACGGTGCATCCGCGCCCGAGAGACGGCGGTCAGCGCTGTTTCCGATCCGGAAAAAAACGCCGACATCCCCATGAGAAAGATAATCGCTCCCCCTGTGGTAATAAGAAAAAGTGTTGTCATGTTGCTTTTATCTCCGTCAAAAAATCTCTGAGCGTCTCACGGGGCACATCGCGGCTTACAAAGGCCTGACCTGTGCCGCGGGCAAGAATGAAAACAAGCTGTCCGTCGGTGGTTTTTTTATCCTGTTGCATCAGGTCCATGAGAGCGTCGGCATCGGGCAGAATGCCCGGAATATCGCCACAGGCAACCGGCAGCCCCGATTGTTGCAGATGGTGGCGTACCCGTGTTGCATCATCCGCCGGGCATAGGCCAAGGCGCACCGAAAAATCAAACGCCATGACCATGCCCACCGCGACCGCCTCGCCGTGAACAAGCCTGTCCGAGTAGCCGGTAGCGGCTTCCAGCGCATGACCGAACGTATGCCCCAGATTGAGGAGCATCCGTTTGTCGGCCTCGGTTTCATCGGCGGCAACGATGTCGGCCTTGGCGGCGCAACTGGTAATAATCGCTTTTTGTCTGAGCGTTTTGTCGCCCTCTAATAAAGCCTCGCCGTGAGCCTCCAGCCAGTCGAGAAAACCTGTGTTGTCAATCCGGATGTTTTCAATCAGGGCATATTTGACCACCTCGGCATAGCCGGCCCGCATGTCACGCGGGGGCAAACTGTCAAGGGTGCCGATGTCACTCAATACCGCTTTGGGCTGGTGAAAGGCCCCGACCAGATTTTTGCCATGACGTGTGTTGATGCCGGTTTTACCCCCGACGGAAGAGTCGACCTGTGCCAGCAAAGTCGTCGGCATTTGGATAAAAGAGACGCCGCGGCGTAAAACACTCGCGGCAAAACCGGTGAGGTCTCCGATGACACCGCCGCCCAGGGCGATGATAGTGTCGTTGCGCTCGACACCCGCGTCAGACAGGCTGTTCAGTAAAGTTTCAAGGCCGGTGAAAGATTTGATCGGTTCGCCGGGCGGCATGGAAAAAAAATCATGCCGGATGCCCGCCCCGTCCAGACCGGCCGTTAAGGCCTCGCCGTGGTGATGGGCGACGGTTTCGTCACTGACCACCGCCACATAAGGACGTGCCAGCAGGGGGGCAATGAGGCTTCCCGCCTTGGAGAGCACATCGTCGCCGACATGAATAGGGTAAGAGCGTTCTCCGAGAGGAACGGTCAGGGTTTCCATGAGGATGTCTTTCTTGTTACGGATGGCAAACGTTCAATAATGTCCTCCGCCACGGCGGAAGGGGACCTGTCGCTGCCGTCAACGGTAAGATCTGCAAGATTGTATATCGGATAACGTTGTTTTATCAGACGCGCCAGTGTTGTGCGAGGGTTTCCCGCGTTCAGAAGGGGCCGCGTGCGGCTATTGTGAACCCGCCGCAACAGACGGTCCGGATCGGCCTTGAGCCATACGGAAATAGCCCGCTCGCGGATGCACCGGCGAATGTGAGGGTCCATGAAGGCTCCACCGCCCGCCGCAATAATACCGCCGGAGTGTGTCAGGAGTTTTGTCATGATATGGCGTTCTTTATTTCTAAAAGCGGGCTCGCCGTAAATCTGGAAAATCCGGGCAATGGTCTTGCCGGTCGTTTGCTCGATGGCGGCGTCCGCATCCGTGAACGCGAGACCGAGACGCGCCGCCAGACATCGCCCGACACTGGTCTTGCCTGCACCCATCATGCCGACCAGAACGATGGTTATATCGGTGGGGTTTTGGGGGCCGGATGATGACAGGTCAGGGGGTGACAGGGGGTGAGATTCCTTCATACGCTGTAAAGGCGGCTGATTGTTAAAAAGGCCCGATTGTTAAAAAGTAGGTAAGAGGCTAACATTATAGTTAGTCTCGGTTTTTGTACAGATTGAAGCGATGGTGCCCTCTCCCGTGATAAATATGCCGAAAAATTCAGGGGTGTTGTGGCCTTTTTTGCCCTTTTTTCTGGGCGTGATCGTGCTGTTGGGTACATCTGTGACAGCATCGCAGTCACAGGAACTGCCAATAGAATTGCCGCAGAAGTTTCCGGTCGAATTACTGCCGTCGCAAGAATTGCCGGCAGAGCAACCGCAGCCACAAGAGTTGCCAGCGGAATTACCGCAGGAACTGCCAGTGGAATTGCCGCAGGAGTTTCCGGTCGAATTACCGCCGTCGCAAGAATTGCCGGCAGAGCAACCGCAGCCACAAGAGTTGCCAACGGAATTACCGCAGGAACTGCCAATAGAACTGCCTCGGGAATTGCCAACCGGATTGCCACAGTCGCAGGAACTGCAAACGGAACCACCAACCGAACTCCCGCAGTCAAAGGAACTGCCGGCCGGTATTACCGCTAAGCCTCTGGAGACGGTTGATGAATTGAACAGTCTCACGTGGCCTGCTACAGGCCGGAACCATGTCATCGCGTTGATGACTCTCTTGCCGGATGAACCGCCTTCTCCTGCTCAGGGTCGTTTGATACGGCGGTTATTACTGTCTCCGGCCGTTACCTCCGGTGAAGAGGGAAGCGGTGAAGCGTTGCCCTATTTGAAGGCACGTCTCAGGGCTCTTGAGGTCATGGGGCGGACGCAGGATATACGCGAGAGTGCTGCGCTGGCAGGGAGTGCGGCACGACAGGACAGAGATATTTTTTTGATGGTGCGGCGTGCGGCTTTGGCGCAGGGTGATTATGAGGCGGCGTGTGATCTTTCCGGCTTTCCGGCATCGTCCCCGGAGGAAGAGAGCGGGTTATCGGAGTCGTTTGTGCGCATGGAAACACTTTGTCTGCTGGCGGCGGGTGAGGGGTCTGAGGCCGGACTGGTCGTGAGCATTGCCCGTGAGGATGGATTTAACGATGCTCTTTTTGAGCATTTTGTCTCTTTGATTGCCGATGGTGTGGCGGATGAGGCGCCGGAAATAGAGCGGTTGACACCAATATATGCGGCACTTTTTTATTTGGGCCAGTTTCCCTTGCCCCCTGATATTGTATCCCGTACCGATGCATCCCTTCTGCCCTGGTTGATGCAGACACCCCTGTTAGCGGACGAAGGACGGCTTGCCGCCGGTGAGCGGGCCGTCGCACGGGGTCTTGTTGAGGGAGCGGCGCTGGCTGAATTGTTTGCGGCCATTGAGTTTGATGAGAGCGAACGCAATAGTCCTGAAGAGGCATCAAAAAAACTGAACCCCGTAATGGCGGATGCGTTGTTCTATCAGGCGGTACAAAACGTACCTGATGAAGATGAAGAACGGCGCATGGAAATGATCGCCGCCGCTTTCGTCCATGCACAAAGCCATAAGGCGCTTGGTGCCGTCGTGCCTGTTTATGACAGCATGTTGCGTGCTATGAGCGTGCCTGCTGCGGCGGATTCACCTCTGGCTCTGGCGGTTTCCGGTGGAGGGCCGGAAAGGATCAACGCCATGATGTCGGCGCTGCTACAAATTGGCGCTGAAGATGAAGCGCGCGTCTGGGCCGGTGTTTTATCCGGAGAGACGCCCGGCGGGTTTCAGGCGCTGGCGTTGTTGCCTCTGGCGGTGTCGGGCGGGCCGTGGTTGCATCAGCAGCGTGAGACGGTCAACAGGGTTCTGTCCGGTGGGTTGGAGGAGGACAATCCGGCGGCAGCGGACCGGGTTGTGCGGGCGGCTATTGTGATGGACGCTCTGGGAGCCAGAATTAAAGACGATGTGTGGCATGAAATTACCGTCCGTTCTCTGGCTCCGGCAACAGAACCGGCAACGGAACCGGTTACGTCTGAACCTGTGTTGCAGCCTTTAAGAAGAGAGCCGAAAAAAGCACCGCCCGCACCCTTGCCGCAGCCTTCAACGGAAACGGCGCACAACGTCTCGTTTGCCCCCCTGTTGCAGTCTTTAAGGAGAGCGATACAAAACAGGGAGTCGGGATTGGTGGTTTTGTTGTCGCTTCTTGCCCTTGGCGAACAGGGTGTGGCGCAGGGTGATAATTTTGTTGTGGCGGAAATTATTAATGGTCTGCAGGCGGTGGGGTTTGAGGAGGAAGCACGTCATATCGCTCTGGAGGCTTTGTTGGGTGCTATCACCGGGTAAAACTACTTCTCCAGTATCTCAAGCACTTCATCAAAGTTTTTGATAATATAATCCGAAAAGGGCCCGGCTAGTTGATCATCGCCATACCCGTACCGGGCATAGCAAGTCCGGGAACCTGCTCTTTTCCCCATCTGCATGTCGAAAACCGTATCTCCGATTACCAGACAGTCATCAGGCTCGATACCCGTTTTGCGGGCTAAAGTAAAAACGGCTTCCGGGTCAGGTTTGGGATTTTGAACATCCTGACTGCCAATGACATGATCAAAAATTCCTTCTACTTCCCATTTTGCTAAAAACCTGTAAATAAATTCATTAGCTTTTGAAGAGGCTATTGTCAGACTGTATCCCATACTCCCTAGAAGATTTAAGGTCTTAATCACGTCAGGAAATGGTTTTGCTAAATTAATGTCGATGGCAGAATAAATTTTGCGGTATTGTTTTACGGATTCTAATACGGATTCTTCCGGAATTTGAAGGACATCACGTATGATTTTTTCTAACGGCAAGCCAATGTGAGAAGATATTTCTGAAAAATCAGGCTGTCGTGCATTATATTCTTTGGCCACCTGTATTAAAGCTTCATATATTGCATCTTGAGTATCTGCGAGCGTTCCGTCATAGTCGAAAATCAGACACTTAATCATGATAATAAACTTCCGGTTCATTTTGATGTTGATCAGCGATCACATCCCACAGGTTCATACTGCCATCATAAGCTCATATTGACTGAAAAGTGAACCGGAGTTGACTGGTGTATATACGGGTATCCGGTAGTCTGGAATTAGTGTAGGCTACGGTTGGGCGTAGCGAAACCTTCCCGTAAGGGATATTAAGGAGATAAATAATGAAAACGTTAACAACACTTTCTATCGCTCTGGTAATGGCTTTCGCCATTAGCGGACCTGTATCTTTTACTTCCACACCCGCTCATGCCGAAGCAAGGCCGATTCATGAAATGTTGCCATGCTGGCTGGGATTTTGTAATGATGGCAATGACTTTGGCGCTGACGCGCCTGTTGGCCCAATCACGGGTGGAAGAGTTCAATAATTGACTCTCTGAATTTGAGAGAACTGACAGTCCACCCCTGCCAAACCTGCCGGCGGTAAATTGGCCGGAAGCGTCCGGTGTTCTGGCTGCGCTTCAGGACTGCTAAAGCAGAGCAGCCGGACCCGCTTGCGGCACGCTAGAGAGCCGGAGCTTGCGGTGAATATCACCCTTAATTGCATCATATTATGATATGAATAGCGCCTTAACCGTATCATAATTTGATACGAATAATCTTGACCGGTTAGGCGTGTAAGCTCCGGACTAAAGGTGCGTGTGCGGATTATGAAAGGGCAGAGAAAGAAAAATGCGGCACCGGGAAAAGAATGCTGTTCGCGACGACCGTCACATAGAAGCGTTTCTTGAAATGTTAAGCGCCGAGAGGGGGGCGCGTGATAATACGCTTGCGGCCTATCGGCGGGATTTGACGGACTTGATCCCCAACCCTTTCCCCATTGCGATGGGCAAGATGTGTAAGAATTATTGGCTTATGCGCGTAGTGTGCAAGAAACTTTTTCCCATTTCTCTTGAGAAACAACTCACCTGACATTCTCCTAAGTTATTATATTGCTTTTTTGAATATTGTACGATATTCTATGGAGAACAGGAAAAAAATGAGTGTAATTTTCAAAGCAGGATAGAAATGGCACGGGGTGGAGCGAGGAAGGGCGCTGGCAGGCCCAAGGGATCCGGAAAATTTGGAGAGAAAACAGTACCACTGCGCGTGCCGGCCAGCATGGTGAGCGACATCACCGCATTCATAGAGGCGAATGGATATAAGGTGCCACTATTCTCCAGTAAAGTGGCAGCAGGAGAACCCTTATGGGCAGATGACCACATTGCGGAACATATACCGCTTTCGCCGCAGATGGTGCGCGACCCGGAAAATACTTTCTGCGTTCAGGTGGATGGAGACTCCATGCTGGACGCTGGTATTGAGCCAGATGATATTTTGGTGGTGGATAAGAGCTTGCCCGCGGAACATGGAAAGATTGTCGTGGCTGCCATGAACGGCGAGCTGACGGTCAAGAGACTGCATCATATAAATGAAGAAGTTTCGTTGATGCCGGAAAACGCCGCGTACAGACCGATAGAAATTCGCGAAGAAAACAACCTTCATATCTGGGGTGTTGTGACTAACATCATTAAGCAGGAAAACTAGAATTTATGGCAGATAAAAGCGCAATTGAATGGACAGATGCAACGTGGAATCCGGTAACGGGTTGTACAAAGATTAGTGTGGGTTGCGACAATTGCTACGCAGCACGTTTCTCTGAACGTTTTCGTGGTGTGCCGGGACATCCATTTGAATCTGGATTTGATCTCACAATCCGTCCTGAACGACTTTCACAGCCACTTGAGTGGAAAAAACCGCGCATGATTTTTGTAAATTCCATGAGTGATTTATTTCACAAACAGATACCCAGAGAATACATCACCAAAGTTTTTGAAACCATGGAGAAGGCAAACTGGCATATTTATCAGGTTCTCACGAAGCGTAGTTCCTTGATGCAGAAATTCATCAATAAACGCTATGCGGACCACCCCTGCCCCTCACACATGTGGTTTGGCGTATCGGTGGAAAACAGTTCAACCAGGTCCCGGATCTCACATCTGCAAAAAACCAATGCCAGTGTCCGGTTCCTCTCTGTAGAGCCGCTGATAGCCCCGACAGGTAAACTCGAATTAGATGGCATCAGCTGGGTTATTGTCGGTGGTGAAAGCGGCCCGGGAGCACGTTCTATGGAGCCGGAATGGGCATTGGACATACGCAATCAATGCGTGAAGGCACAAGTTGCATTCTTTTTCAAACAATGGGGCGGAAGGACTCCGAAAACTGGTGGCAGGCTTCTAGATGGCAAAGAATGGAATCAATTTCCCAAACAACTTCATGTTCATAAAAAGCAACTAGGGCAAAGACTGTGAGCGATGAACAATTCGTACCGGAAGTTGGGCCATGGGCGAAAGAGAAACTTGAATGCCTAGGAAAATATCTTGCCGCCTATACAACAATTCTCCGTAAACAAAAAAAATTTAAGGGGTATGTTTATATTGATGCATTTGCGGGATCAGGAAAAGCTAGAATAAGAGAGAGGAGGAATACCGATGATTCCGAGATCCCTTTTTTTAGTGATCTACAGCAGATAGAAGAAGATGCAGAGCAGGAAAAATTCATAGAGGGATCTCCCAGAGTTGCTCTTGGCTTACCACACCCTTTCACCAGATATGTTTTTGTAGAACTGAGTGAGAAACAACGAAGAAAATTGAAAGAACTAAAACAAGAACATTCAGACAAGAAAATTCGCATTGATGATCGCGACTGCAGTGAATATCTACTATGGATGTTAAGTCAAAAAGTGAAATGGGAAGAGTGGCGAGGAGTGGTATTCCTTGATCCGTTTGGAGCTGATGTGCCGTGGGAAACGGTGAATGCACTGGGACGTACTAAGTCATTTGAAGTGTTTATTAACTTTCCGTGGATGGCGATTACGCGTCTGGCAAATAATGATGGTGATATCCCTGAAGGACATCGAGAAATTCTTGATCGCTATTTTGGATCGGAAAAATGGTTTGATGTTATGTACAATCAGCAACAGAACTTGTTTGGTGAAGCCATATATACAAAAGAGCAGGATGCGGCAAAAGCGCTGGTCAACTGGTACAGGGAACGGCTGAAAACCACATTCGGACACGCATCTGCCGCCCGCCTCATCAAGAACACTAAGAACAGCCCGCTTTATTACCTAATATGGGCAGGCCCGAATCCTACCGGACGGGAAATAGCCAACTACATTCTTTCGCAGGGCGACAAGATCTAATTGTAGATGTTTGAACGCTATGTCGTAGCGGGGTTTATACTCTGCATTGTCTGGTTGGGCGCAATTATGGGTGATCTGGGGAGAGGGAATAGGCATTGAAACCTTGTGGTGTCTGCAAGAGGCTCAATACTGGTAAAATTCAGGGAATATTGGTTTTTGTTGCTAAAGTATATATTTACCTAAACTAAAGGTGCGTGTGCGGATTATGAAAGGGCAGAGAAACAAAATGCGGCACCGGGAAAAGAGTGCTGTTAAGGAAGCCCGTCACATAGAAGCGTTTCTTGAAATGTTAAGCGCCGAGAGGGGGGCGCGTGATAACACGCTTGCGGCCTATCGGCGGGATTTGACGGACTTTGGTCTCTTTTTGGAACGCCGGCGTTTCCCGATCAGACAGGCGGTGCGCGATCATGTACGAAAATATATGACATCATTAAAGCAGGCCGGTTTGGCAGCCTCCACTATGGCGCGGCGCCTTTCTGCAATCCGGCGCCTTTACCGGTTTCTGGTTCTGGAACGTATTCGCGACGATGACCCGACCGCCGATGTAATGGGCCCGAAATTGACAAGGTCTTTGCCCCGTGTAATGTCCATGGCCGATGTCTCCCGCCTTCTGGAGGTAACAAAGGCCCCGGATAGGATTCGGGATGACAGACAGGCCTATCGTCAGGCGCGGCTTCATTGTCTTATGGAGATTCTTTATGCCACCGGCCTGAGGGTTTCGGAACTCGTCAGCCTGCCTGTCGAGGCCGCCATGCCGGCAACGCGTGTTCTGGTTGTGCAGGGCAAAGGAGGACGCGAGCGGATGACTCCTCTTGGGTTTAACGCCTGTCAGGCCTTGTCGGCGTGGCTCGTATGGCGCGAAAAAGACAAGAAAAGCGCCGGTTCGCGCTGGCTTTTTCCCTCAGGAGGCCGGGGAGGTCATCTGACCCGCCACCGGTTTGCGCAGCTGCTCAAACAGGCGGCGGAACAGGCCGGACTTGACCCCAAAGCCGTCTCGCCCCATGTTTTACGCCATGCCTTTGCCAGTCATCTTTTGGAAAATGGCGCGGATTTGCGCTCTGTACAGCAGATGTTAGGTCATGCGGACATTTCAACGACCCAGATCTATACTCACGTACTGGAAGAAAGATTGCGCCGGCTGGTAGCTGAAAAACACCCCATGGCGCACGCTACCGTCAACAAATGATGCTCACCCCTGTCTGAACTGCTTGTACAATGACTGTTTCCTATCTTGAATTTGAAAGACCGGTTGCCGAGCTGGAAAATAAAATCAGCGAAATGAAGGCCATTGCACAACAGGACACCTCGATGGATGTCGCTGAAGAAGTGAGAAGCCTTGAAGAAAAAGCGGAGACTCTTCTTAGAAAAATATATGACAATCTTGAGCCGTGGCAGACAACACAGGTAGCGCGTCATCCGAACCGGCCTCATTTTCTCGATTACACCCGGGCCCTGCTTGAAGATTTTATTCCCCTGGCAGGAGACAGAATGTTTGCGGAAGATGCGGCGGTGTTGGGCGGGCCTGCACGCTTTCGGGGACGCTCCGTCATGATGATCGGGTTTGAAAAGGGTCATGATACCGAAACCCGCATGCATCATAATTTTGGTATGGCGCGGCCCGAGGGTTATCGCAAAGCCATTCGCCTTATGAATATGGCGGAACGGTTTAACATGCCGGTGATCGTGATGGTGGACACGCCGGGGGCTTACCCGGGCAAGGGAGCGGAGGAGCGCGGGACGGCTGAGGCTATCGCGCGTTGTATTGACAGATGTTTGTCTTTGAGCACACCCAATGTATCGATTGTGGTTGGCGAGGGGGGCTCGGGAGGCGCCGTGGCTGTGGCGACCACCAATCGCGTTTTAATGCTTGAGCATAGTATCTATACCGTGGCCTCTCCCGAGGCATCGGCCTCTATTCTCTGGCGGGTTGCCGACAAAGCCCATGATGCGGCAGCAGCTATGAAAATCACGGCGCAAAATCTTTTGGACCTGGGCGTGATCGATAAAATCATACCGGAACCTGTCGGAGGGGCTCACCGCAGTCCGGCCGGTACCATGGCGAATGTGGGAGACGCTATTGAAAAAATGTTGGTGGACTTGTCCGACGCCTCACCGGCTTCCTTGCGTGCTGCACGGCGGGAAAAATATATTCAGATAGGCCGCACCGGCTTCGCGTAAGTCCCTGTAAAAAATAAGGGGTCAATTCATCTGCCCGTCAATACTGACCAACCATCAGATCTTCCTGTCAGCGTCTTTTTGCCCGGTCACAAACCGGTAATCTAAATGTGAACCGGTTTGAATGGTGGCTCCGGAATTATGCGGTAATATAATGATCAGCCTTAAAACTACGAAGAAAAGTGAGGATTTTAAAATGACGACACTAACAAGACTTTCAATCGCACTTATGATGGCATTCGCATTGAGCGGCCCGGCAGTTTTTACGGCACCGGCCGCCCATGCCGGTGATTGGGGTTGCGCCTTTGGAGTAGGAGATTGCGAAATTCCGGGAGAACCCCGCAGGGACTATCCCGTACCGACAGTCGATGATGAGAATTGGGGTGATACACTTTAAGTGCTTCTGGTGCAATTGCGCTTTTGACGGTGCACTCCGGAATAGGTGACACTTCCATCTTCTGATGATTATTCAGGGGCGTTGATCGTGTATGCGGTCAGCGCTCCTGTCTTTTCCGGTTCAATCAAATGGGGGCGTTAGTACCGGCATCTCTCAGTGCGTCAGCAACTTGTGTGCTGATTTCCTGATGTGTTAGCCAGCGCCAACCGGCCGGTGTTTCAATTTTACCCAATTTAACCGGGGTGAGCCGCACATTATGCGCTTTGGCACATTGAATTAAATTGCTGTCTTTTTCTTTTGAACCGAAAACATGAATAACCGTGGGAGGAATATCGAATGTTGAAACGGTTTCGATAATGCGGCGTGAAAAGCCATGATTAGAGGAGTGAACCCAAAGTATAATAAATTGAAGGTGATCCCATTTTGATAAATTGTGCAAAAACAGGGTTGCTGATTGGTCGCAGGTATAATCAAGCGGAACCATCATGATTTCATCATTAAATGATGAAACGTGCATCTCATTCGATATGAATCTCGCCGCAATGATTAACTCGGAGGGCGGGAGTGCCTGACAAAGCGGAGCCAGCATTCCGGTTCCACCAACCACGAGGCGTCGGCGTTCATTCACGGCAGGGCTCCTTACTCGCTTCATGAGATAGCCTTAAGCCACCTTATAATTTCGCGTCACAGACGCTGTCGTGCCGGCAGCTATCCGGTTTACCGGGAGCCATGCTCAATATTGTGGCCGGGTCCTCTCCGTTCTCAATGGTTAACCGCAACACCTGCCAACCGATAAGCTATTCCGTACAGGAAACGGTCAGAGAGGCGAATTCATGCGCATCTGCCGTATTGAATGCCACCTTCATAACTCCACCCATGGCGTTATATTTTTTAACCGCTTCAAAATTGCAAAGCTGCATATTTGTTACTGATATGGTGTTATCTTTATCTCTCTGAACCGCCATAGGAATTTTTCCGGGAGGCACACCGGCATTTTTATAGATATTATTGAGTTCGCTTTTTTTCCAGCTAAGTTGGCCTTCCATCAAAATACCGCCACCGCTCTTTGATATTCTAACCCATGTCAATTGATCGTTAACTTTTTGAGGAAAATGAATACGAAATGACTCAATTAGATTCTGTTCGAGGGTAGTAAGCTCTTTGGTTTCATGAGGGATCTTTCGGGCATTGGCATTGGCCGCAACAATGATCAGTGTGCAGGCAAAAACAAGATACTTATAAGGGGTAGTGATCATCTTGATCCTCCGTCTGTCACGGGATCTTTGTCGCACAATATACCGGCACGACGGGTCATTGCCTGTCCTGACTTCAACAGTGTTCAACGCCTGACAAAAACCCGGCCACGATTGAATGATCGGGTTCTAAGGTAATTTTATCGGCATTCACCGGTACTTGTTGAGGTAAAACCCTCCATGAAACATAAGAATCCGTCGCCGGCATGAGCCGAAGTCGTAAATACTACAGGTCCGCTAAAAGCGAAGGCCATGACCAGAGCGAATGCTGCCACCGCAGGGACCCTTGAACAAAGTGAAAGCAATGTTGTGAATGTTTGCATGTTTTCTCTCCTATTCATTGGGTTGTAGGCACCGGCGAATACCGCTGCCTTTATTAATTTCCTCAAGGCGAATATCAACCGGCCATCAATACTGACCCGAAGGAACCCGTTGACTATTAAACTATCGGATAATAGCACATCAGGTAATGATCTACTCAGCGGGGGTGGGCGTTGTTTCGGTTGGCAGTTTTCCCATACGTTCCGTGCGTCTGTCACGCCAGACAGCCGGTGCTGCCAGCAGAACGGGCACCAGAACCAGCGTCAGCATTGTCGAAAAACCAAGACCGAAAATAATGGCTGTCGCCATCTGCGACCACCAGTACGAAATCGGATCACCCAACACGATATCACGCTCGAAAAAATTGATGTTCATCTTAACGGCCATGGGCATAAGGCCGCATACGGTGGTGATGGTGGTCAGCAAAATGGGTCTTAAGCGCTGTCCGGCGGTTCGCAGGGCAGCCTCAATCTGATCAAGACCATCCCGAAGAAGACGTTGATAGGTATCAATAAGTACAATGGAGTTGTTCACGACAATGCCGGCCAGCGCCACAATTCCGGTACCTGTCATGATAACGCTAAATGTCTGCCCCGTGATGATCATGCCTGCCATAACACCGACGGTGGAAAGCACAACCGTGGAGAGCGTCAATATGGAATGATAAAAACTGTTGAACTGGGTCAGCAGAATCACAAACATCAGGAACAGGACTCCGAGCATGGCCCTGCCCAGAAACTCCTGCGCGTCGGCCTGTTCTTCATTGGCTCCCCTGAAGCGTACCTGAACGAGGGGATTGATGTCCTGTTGCTCAAGCCATGCGCTGATTTCTCCGACCTTGTCATCGGCAAGGATCTTCTGTCCTGTCGCAGGGTCCAGCGTCGTATTGGCCTTGATTTCTATGCGGCGCAGTCCGTCAATACGCTCAATGCTGGATATTTTTGGGGTTGGCCAGCGCGTGACAAAATTGCTGATCGGCACGCTGCCCGTGGGCGTTGTTATGCGCAACTGATCCAGTTGATCTATGTTACGGTATTCATGCGGGAAACGCGCCCTGATTTCCACTTCTTCGTCTGCGTCATGAGGCCGGTATTCACCGATGAGAGCGCCTGTGGTGACCAGTTGCACAAAAGCGCCAATAGATGAAACATCGGTTCCGAAGCGTCCGGCTTTTTCCCTGTCCACATCAAGTTCCCACTCGACACCGGGCAGGGGACGGGTATCCTCAAGGTCGATGAGGCCGGCTACGTTCTTGTCCAGATGCTCCCTGATAAAACTTGCCGTATCGACCATGGCCTCATAATCGGTGGATGTCAGTTCTATCTGAACATCCTTGCCGGTGGGCGGGCCGTCCTTTTGTTGGGTGATTTCCACATTGATACCGGGCAGGTTTTTTACGCGCTCGCGCAGTTCCTCATGAATGACAAAACCTGAACCGCGCTCCTTG
>JBAJNM010000033.1 GCA_036881865.1 Parvularculales bacterium
ACAAGGGGGTGGCGACACTGAGCAGGAGATGGAAACTACCGAACAAGGTGGTGGCGACACTGAGAAGGAGATGGAAACTACCGAACAAGAGAGTGGCGACACTGAACAGGAGATCGATACCACCGAGCAGGGTGGTGGTGACACTGAGAAGGAGATGGAAACCACCGAGCAAGAGAGTGGCGACACTGAACAGGAGATCGATACCACCGAGCAAGGTGGTGGTGACACTGAGAAGGAGATGGAAACTACCGAGCAGGGTGGCGGAGATCAGGTACAGGACATGGAAACTACCGAGCAGGGTGGAGGAGAGAACGAGCAGGAAACTACCGAGCAGGGGAGCGAAACTCCTGTAGACAACACGCCTGTGGATCAGGGTGGCGGTGATCAGACACCCGTAGAACAGACAGGGGGCGAGATGCCTACGGAAGGTGAAATGCCTGTCAGTTTCAGTTCATCGCAGTCGGTCCTGATGCAGATAACGGCAGTCCCTGAATACCGTACCGCATCGGCGTCAATACAGTTACCGGCAGAGCAATCCGGCAGCCTATCGCCTATAGCGACTGCCGCCGGTGTAGACCCCGTCACTACGGGCGGTATAAGCCAGTCTTCTCTGTCAGGAGATGCAGGTGTGGGCATGAACGTAGATTTCCCCGCCAATAATGACCCGGCAACGAACTATTCAATGACTGTCAGCAGGGATTCGGGTTCCGGTCCTGAGACGTTTACGTCTCTTTCAGCGGCGGCAAGTGAAGTAACACGCTATGACGAGGCCAGTCTTGCTACCGGCTTTCCCGATGAGATAGCAACGGCCGTCAGCGTGTTACACCTTTCTGTATTTGATCTTGTTTCATATCAGGATAGTGATGGAGGCGGTGTTTTCTTTGCCCAGGATACAACCGGTACCGGAGAAGCAAGGAAACATGTGTCGTGGGGACTGTGGAGTTTCCGTCCTCCGGATGAAACCATTGCAGCCACAAAACCTTTGAGTATTGGCGCTTTTGCAACGGGCAACCAGCCTTACGCTCCGTCTAATCTTGAGACATTAACAGGTACGGCAAATTTTGCCGGAAGCGGCATGGGGCTTTATGTAAAAGACGGTGCGACAAACGCCTTTGTCGGCGATGCTTTGCTGACAGCCGATTTTAGCAATAATCAAAGCCGTGGGACGGTCAGTGGAACCGTCGACAATATATTTTATGGCTCATCTGACGGGGCCGTTACGAAAAGTCCCCTCAGTATAACGCTGGGAATTGCCGGTATTACCTCTACAGGTGCCTTTGCAGGCAATACGTCTACCGCGGATATGACAGGTAAATGGGCCGGCCGGTTTTACGGCCCGGCGGCAGGTGTGACACTCCCCGCACCGGAGGCGGCAGCGGGAACTTTTGGTGCGTCAAGTACGGATGGCTCTCACTCCCTGATAGGTGCATTCAGGGCTGACCGGAACGGTTCAGGTATAGGAGATGCCATTGCCGCCGCACTGGCCAATAGTAGAGCAGCCGATGCCACGCCTCCTGAGCAAGGTGGTACTCCTGAAGAAGAAAACACTACGGAAGAAGTGGAGACTACACCGCCTTATCTGTCGGTACTGGCAGCAAACCCGTCTCTTCGGACTGTTATAGGCGGTGCCGCCAAATTAAGACCCACAAGCATTACGTCAACTGCGGGAACTCAGAGGATAGCGGGCTTTAATCAGGCATCGATTACTTCTTTTGCCCTGCCGTCTTTAACCTTCCCCGCCGGGATCGCGCCTGCTACCAACTATGGACTGACCATAAACAGGCAGGTCAGATATAATACCGAGAGGTTTACATCCATCGATGCGGCGGCGCAAGCCGTTACCAGACATGACGTAGGGTCATTAAGAGCGGCGTATCCCGCTAATACGGGAAGGGCGCTTGGCGCATTGAGCGGGACTGTTGATGAGTTGATTTCATATGAAAGCGATGATGGCATCGGCACTCTTTTTGCTGTGGATACGACCGGTACCGGAGCTGATAGAAAATACGTAATCTGGGGTCTGTGGTCTTTCATACCGCCTAATCCGACAGTAGCCGCAACGAAACCTTTAAGTATTGGTGTTTTTGCCTCCGGCAACGAAGCGTATGGCAATAGCACTCTGGCGGCCCTGACCGGAACGGCCCGGTATGGCGGCGGTGCTCTTGGTCTTTACACGAAGGCCGGTAAAACCAGCGTTCTGATGGGTGATGCGTCTCTGATGGCCGAGTTCGGAGACAGCAGTGCGCGGGGAACTCTTGGTGGTACTATCGGGAATATCTATTTAGGTGCCGCCGATGGCACGCTGACGCAGTCCGATCTTACGGTCAATCTGGCCAGTACCAGTATCGCCAGAGGCGGAAGTGCCGCAGGACTGACCAGTGTTACCGGTGCGGCAGGTCTTTCAGGACGCTGGAGTTCCTATCTCTACGGCCCTGATACCGGCAACCCCTCATCCATCGCCGGTACATTCGGTGCATCAAATGGTGATAACAGCCATTCACTGCTGGGTTCCTTCAAGGCAGACCCGGATGGAAGAGGGTTTAGCATTCCCATTGATGTTGCTACGCGCGACACATTCCTGAGACTACAAAACAAGCTGGTTCACACGAACGCTATTGATGCGCTTGGCGTCGCCGCAATCGCGATGCCGGTCATAGGGTATAACAAAAATGATTCCGGTGTCACCCAGTCATCGTTTCTGGGTATCGATATGGGTGACAGAGCATCAATCTACGTCGAATATGATGGTCTGGGCCAGCTCACCAGTCCGTCAAGTTATGAATTAAGGATTGATGGGGTAACCATTCTTGACAGTGAAAACGCAACTGACCTGACGGTAGATCATGGACTTTCTTCCATATCGGATGTTGCACACTCGCTGACCTCGCTGGTCAACAAGGACACGGGTACGAGCGCTCTTATAGCAACCGCCTATACCAACGCCGTAGACCATTACACCAACACTCCGTATTACAACACTCATATTAGCTGGGGTATCTGGAATGTTGAACCCGGGACACCCTATTCTACGTCCTCTGATTTTTCCTATGGGGCTTTTGTTGACAGCGATCTACTGTTCATCAATGCCTCTTTGAAAGGAATAACCGGAAAAGGTGAATATAAGGGATCTGCCCTGGGACAGTATATTGAGGGCGGGACACGAAAGACTTTCACCGGTGAGACCCTGTTGACGGCTGACTTTGGAAACAACAGCGAGATGGGAACTATTGGCGGGTCCATCAGCAAGATCAATTTCCGGAACTCTGACGATGGAAGTGCCACGGCCAGCAACCTCACCATAAATCTGGAGACTACCAGCATCATGGCGACAAGTGATGGCGACGCCGTTGTCCCCAGAGATGGCGGCTCGTTTAGAGGTTTTGCACATACGGTTGACAGTACGATTCCTGCCTCACCCGTGATACGCGGCATGACGGGTACCTGGGGAGGCCAGTTCTATGGCGCTCTGAAAGGTGTTGCCGACCGGCCTGAGGCCGTTGCCGGAACATTTGGTGCCAGAACCGAAGATGGCTCCCGTGCGCTGATTGGTGCCTTCAAGGCCGGTGAGAATTCTCATGGAGTGCAAACAAAGATTGGCAAGACAGGACGATGACAAAAGTTTTATGCCACACATGGTTGAAACGGCGAGATGCCGTGTGTGGCACCAGAAAACAGGGAGCCGGATCGCCGCCGGTTTCCATGGGTTAAGGAGTAACGGAAAATGAACAAGTACGATGAAGTGCCAACGATAGGCTCAACGCTACCGTTTGGCAGATTTGGCCGGCATGATCTGGACGGGGCGGACGAGACTCATAACGGCGATAGTGTATCTAACCGTAGTCTGTGGCGTTCGATCAGAGATCCCCTCCGCCGGAAAATTTCAAAATCAGGGTTTGTCATCATGCTTCTGGCCGTCTTTGGTATTTTGACGGCGCTGGCTTTAGGCGGCACGATGGCCGCTTTTGCGTCAACACAGGCCCGCGCCATGGATTGCGGGCTATGGCCCATGTGTGATCATGGCGGTGGAGATCCGGCACTTATAGAGAGCCTGAATCTTATCCCAAAGGCTCATGCCGGTGAACGCTGTACCTACGACTGGTGGGACAGGCACTGTGAAACTACAAGCGGACTGCTTGGTCTAAGCATTGACAATCCCCCATCAAATCGTCCAGCGAATGATTTGATGGACGGGATTGCTGCTTTGACGCCTATGGCAATCCTGATCCCGCAGGCACATGCTTTTGACTGCGGCCCGGATGAGGGATCGCTCCTGTGCAAATATCAAGAGGCTGTTTTAGAGCCATCTCATATTGATGATCTGGAGATTATAACAACGGCACATGCCTGGGACTGCTGGGATGAAGAAGACCCTCTTTGCGTAAGAAGAGAGACAAGCAGTCAGGATAATTCTCCGGTCATAGAGGAAGAACGTATTGCCGGAGACCTCTGCGGTGCTACCGGCTGTCCGGAAGACTGGGATAGTTTTGGAAACGGGCTGCTGGAAGAGAAGCTTACGGGAGACCCTTCCGGTTCGGTATTTGAAGATGAGTGGTACCAGGAACTCAATCCTTATGGCCCTTATAGCAGTAGTGACATGTCGTCCTTGCCTGCCACATCACTGTCAACGACAGCCGTTCCGGTAATAGTCGGCAATATGGCGTTGACCGCCGACATCGGCGCTTCCGGCTGTCGGCTGTCTCCTGAGTGCAAGGAGCGGAAACGGGATGACCAGATGCTTGAGGATTCATATCTGAGCATCAAACTGTCAGGTGATATAGGCGGTTCAGCATGCGCTCTGTCCCCGGAATGCCAAGAGCGCGAGCGTAGACGTCGTGAGCAGCTTCTTGAACTGACGGGAGACCTGTGTGGTGCCGCGGGTTGTCCAGAGGACTGGGATGACTATGGCAATGGTCTCCTTGAAGAGGAAGAACTCGCTGGCGATGCCAGGTGCCTGTTTGTCCTATGTAAGGACGAATGGGGTAACCCGATAGACTATGAACTGCTACTCCCTGAACTGGCCGGAGACCTGTGCGGGGCTACCGGCTGTCCGGAAGATCCGGATCGGAGACGGCTTATTGAGATTCCGGAACTAACTTCCATATTCATGGGTACTGCCCATGCGGAAGTCATAACAGGAGATATAGACTGTCTGTTCGATAACAAGCAGTCGCACTGTTATTCCGAAAACGGCGAACCAAGACTGCCCCTACTGTCATCTGAGGCAAGTCCGGAGCAATATGCAACGGACTGTCTCTGGGATCAATGCTATGGTTCAAGCGGACAACCCTGTCAGGGACAGGGTTGCATGGCTAAAGGAGATGCTCCTCCTTTAGACCCGCGATGGACAAGCGGACCTATGCAGGAGAAGCGAACTCAGCAAAGGATTGCAACGGATTGTCTTTGGGATCAATGCTACGATAAACAGGGCAATCCTATCCCCAACAATCTCATAGAAGATCTGGAACTGACCGGTGATATTTATTGCGGGGCGGAAGAGTGTTTTGATGGTTTTGGTGGTTTTCTGGAAGGTAATGTCGATTATTACCGGTCTCCGGTTTTAGGCCGGCTGGATAAAGGCGGAGAAGTACTGGTTCTTGCCGACTGTAATCTCTGGAATACATGCGAAGGTCAAAATCTTCTTGGTCAATCGCCCGCCGGGTCTTCCGGTGGACGACCCGGCCAGATTGACGATTTTGACAACGGGCAGATCGAATATCTTCCGGAAGAAGAGTACGCCTTAGACGACTGCCGGGGTTCAAGCGGTAAATCTACCGAAGGCAGATTTCATAGCAAAAGCGGATGCTCCCGCTTTTTCTCCGTGACGGACGGGGGACAGTCACGTAAGCTGGAACATAGACTGTACGCCCTTGACGACTGCTGGGTATGGGGTACCTGCGATAGAAACTCCACGACCCCTGCGCTGTTACTGGAAGAAGTAGAGCAGGCACTTGATGATTGCTGGGTCTGGTACGGCAACTGCGATGATGGACTACAACTTCTCGGAGAAGAGGTTGAAACTCTGGTCGGTGGCTGTATGTTTACGGGCTGTCCCGAGGACTGGGAAAGGGAATATGGGTCCCAACAGCTCAAATCCATCGAAGATGGATTTGATTACAAAAGACAGATGCCCCAGTCTTTTGTCTGTTTGGACGGGTGCGAAGCACCCCGGAAACAGCTCAGAGCAATAGAAGATAGAACGGATATTGAACTGTCCGGTGACAGTTGCGGTACGTTCACCGGTTGCCCGATTTTTATTCCTGACGATCAGGAGCACCGGCCTGCCCCACGACTGCTTGAGAGATTAGCCTCGCTGATTATCAGCCCTGCTTACGCCGGCGATATTTCCGGCGATGATTTTTGCGGGGTAGATGCTTGTCCCGGCGAATGGGATGTTTTTGGGTCCAAACAGCTCAACCCTGCCTCTGACAGGGTTGATTATCAAAGCCGGATGTTACCTGCTTTGGTCTGTTTGGACGGGTGCGGAGCGCCCCGGGAACAGATCAAATCCATAGAAGATGGAAATCCTGCTCTGGCCGGTGGCTGTATGTTTACGGGCTGTCCCGAAGACTGGGAAAGGGAATATGGGGATAACCTTTTAGAAGATATAGCCTCACTGTTTGTCACTCCTGCCCATGCCGGCGATATTTTTTGCGGGGAAACCGGCTGTCCCGAATATCAGGACTACCGGTATCAGCCCGGATTTCTTCCGGAGCTGACAGCGCTCTTTGTAACGCCTGCCTATGCCGGTGATATTTCCAGTGATGGTTTTTGCAGTGTAGATGCATGTCCGGAAGAGTGGGATATCTTCCTTCTTGAAGAAGCCTCTCTTTTTGTAACACCGGCACATGCCGGCGATCTCTGCGGGGGAGAACAGTGTCCCGAAGACTGGGATATGTACGGTCGCGGGATTCTGGAGGACATTAAGACGGAAATAACTTCTCTTGTGATCAGCCCTGCCCATGCCGGCGACGACTGGTGGTGCAGATCGGAATATGACTGGATTAGAGGTGAGTCATGTTAGTGGCGCACCTCGTCAAACGATTCACTGGATCGTTTGACCCAGGAATTGGGTTCAAACAGGTCAAATCTTCCGTAAGAGGATTTGATAGTCAAAACCCGTACGGGCTTGCGCCGCTACTATGCAGACCCGGAGTTTTGACCTGTGCTGAACGAGGTGAATCATGCTGAGTTCAAGCGGTCAAATCCGCATAGCGGATTTGATAATAGAAGGCGATGCTACGCCTTTTAGTCCGTGCAGGACGAATAACTAAACCCTAAACATCAACTACAGGAGACAGACAAATGAGAATTTTAACAATAGTAATACTTTCCGTACTTTTTATAACGCCGGCGCATGCAGGCGACGACTGGAACGAGGCTTGGGAGTGGATATACGTCGGGCAGGATACGGACTGGAATGAGTAGCAGTGGATGAAACCGGCTACGCACCGGAAAATACTGTCAATTAACGAAGATCACTAAAAACTATATATGAAAGGTAAAGTTATGAAAAACCTCGCCGTTATATCGACCGGCCTGAAGACCGCTATTGCCGTCTCCTCTTTGATATTTCTGACCGCCTGCGGCGGTGGAGGCGGCAGTAGTGCCATGATGCCGCAGCAGCCATCAGAGCCGACAGCAAATGAACCGCAAGCTCAGACACTGGCACTGTTTACCGAACTGTCACAGCATGGCGACCTTGCTGCCGGAGCTGTTGCCGCCTTGCGCAGCGCATCTAATTCACCTGCCAGCGTTGACGGTCCCCCGGGAACGGTTGGCATTGAGGTCACCACCCAGTCGTCAACGCATGAGGACAGGGCTCATGCCGATATCACTATAGGTGCTACTGCCGACGAGAACACCTACTCTCTGAGCATAGGAAGGGATGGCGAGACACTTGATCAATATGACGTGTTTCTTGACAGTAGCAGCAGTGGAGTTCGCGCCATCAATCTGGGCCGGCCTTATGAAGCGTCATCATTTCAGGAGGTCATTATCCTCAATGACGGGACGGATAGAAGCGCGATGATAGCCCATGACAAGATGGCGGGTTCAGAAGAGTATTTTTCATGGGGGATGTGGGTACAGGCTCCCGATCTCATGGAAGAGAGCAGTGACAGTTCCACGTTCGAATACGCAGCCTATGCACAGGGCAGCCATCCTTATTCGCAAGAAGCTCTTGTTCCCCTGACCGGGACGGCGACATACGAAGGTCAGGCCATCGGCGTTGCCCTGATACCGGACAAGGACACCAATCCGTTTGTGGCCGATGTCGCACTTGCCGTGGATTTCGGTGATGATCAGGGAGAAGGACTGATAGAAGGAACAGTCGATAATTTCAGATACCAGAACGGGGACGGGCCTATATCGGACTTTTCTTTGCTGGAAGACGCTATCGGGGATAATGCCCACAGTAGCGGGTCTTTCTATGGTGATGCGCTTTGGCAGGCTGCCGGTTTGGAAGATGTCTATGGCTACTGGGGAGGACAGTTTTACGGACCATCTACCGGCAGGCCTGCGGCGGCGGCCGGTACTTTCGTTATTGATCAGCCTCCGGAAGATGATCCTGCTGGAGTCGGCTGGGCCATGATGGGTGCGTTCAAGGCGGATATCCAATGATGCCGAAGGGCAACTTTAAACAGGAGATAGAAATATGAAAACTTTAACAACACTTACACTGGTATTTGTGATGGCTTTCGCCTTTGGCGGATTACCCGCCCATGCCGGCGACGCCCAGGATGAATTCGACTGTTTTTTTAATCCGTGGCACGATGCGTGTTTAGATGCCAATGGCAACCGGAGAGGCTGGGACTATTAACTCTCCGGGCCGGAATCCTGAATGGGATTGCTTCGCTACGTCAAAACCCGTTTTTCATTCTTTGACCCTGCTTGACGACCGGTGGCTGGGCCATCATGGGAGAACGGCTATATAGAAAGCTTCAGCGGACGCTTTCGGGACGAATTGTTAAACGGGGAGATATTCTACACACTCAGGGAAGCGCAGATTCTGATTGAGCAATGGCGCGTTCAATATAATACCGGATGATCGCATTTGGCACTTGGATACAGGCCGCCGGTTCCGGAAACGATCATCCTGATCGTAAACTAACTTTCAAACTAGACCGATTGATGGGGGCTGTTTAGATGTGTATGGCTACTGGGGAGGACAGTTTTACGGGTCGCCGGATGGGCAGCCAACGGAAACTGCCTGAGCATTCGTTCTTGATCAACTTACGGAAAATGACCCTGATTGTGATGGCTGGGCCATTCTGGGCGCCTTCAAGGCGGATATTGAGTAGTCGGGCGGTATAGGCAGTCATCGAAAAAAACCCACAGGAAGAAATGATGGAAATGCTTATGGACTCTATGGAGTTGACGGAGAGTGAATGTCTGTCTGGTTTATCTGGGGATATAATTTCAGTTTTTTCTTAGAATAATTAAAATCCCTTAAAACAAGCCAAAAACGCCATTCAGAAGGATAAAACTCCAGCATTGCTGGGCAAAAATATCTTTTGACTCTGTGTCAACAGAGGGATATACAAATTCTGCGATGTGATAAGTATCGCAGGGGTGGTCTGTCATGAACTTGAGAGGTTTTCATGACGAGACTTTGCAGGAGTTCCTTAGGGGAACTTTATCACTTTTCGTTAGTGAACCGGCTTGAAGGGCCGGTGCCTAAACCTCAACTCGCGTCCTTTTTTCAAATACGATCAGCCTTTGAGCCGGATATTGATGGCTGTGCCGGTGCGCCCGAGAGCGGCACAATCAATAATTATGGTTGTCCGGCTATTAGTCGGACACGTCCCATGCTGCAAGCGCGACGGTATTCTTATGATGAGTTTTTTGAACAGGGCTTTGTTGCCCTCAAAAGTCAACCCCTCTCCCCAGATCCGACGGCCACCCCTGCCGGCACTGTGTAGAGGGAGAGGGGTTGTACCACTACTGCCTATCAGATTCGCATGTAATAAAGAACCAATAATTTACAACGTTAAAAAAATTTACATCTTTTAAAATAGAATGTTAATTCTATTAATGGAGTATTGTATCTCTATATTAGAACGATAAATATTTTTTAAATTGATTCCTCTACGCTCATTCGAGCGAAAAATGGCTGGAATCCTCTATTACGAATGCAGACAACACCACAAAAAACCATCACGCAGTGGTGATCGCGAGTGCATTATTAGTGCATTATTAAAGGGGTCAATGAGTTAATAAATTTGCATGGGGCAAAAATATTTCCTGCGGGAGGGAAAATTGGCGGCACCGGCTTTTTATGGGGATTCAAAATTTTGATTCACAGGGAATCGCATTTGACTCACCAATCGGTGCCTCCGTATCGGGTCGTAATCTAAGATATGCAGAAGAATGGCAGCGCGTGTGCTGGCGCTAGGGCACTTGGCAGGGGATGTGCCTGCCCGCATGTATCTATTGCTTCCGGGAGGGTCTTTTTTGTAGATCACCACCGCAGTTTTTGCACACAAATGACATAGTTTCAGCGCATGGCCGGCACCATGTACATTCGTAAGAACAAATATAAGCCTCGGAGGTCAGCGATAGTTCGCCACCGCACTTCAGACATCCATCCTTCATCTCCAACATGATTTTTATTACTTGATTTCTTTTTAAAAATCCATATCGAAATCCGCATGCCGGCTCTGCCACCGGCAGCTCCGCAGGCGATGCTCAAATCTCAGATAGGTATATATATAACGTGACCCGCCTTCCGGGTAGAGGCGAACCCATCTGACTCTCTTCTCGTCCGGGCATATCAAATACCCCCGTTTCGGGTCATGATATAATGTATGCTGGAAGAATGGCGGCGTGTGTGCTAGCACTAGGCACCCGGCCTGGGGCATGGGGGGCATCAGAAGATCAGGAGAATGCATAAATGGGCATCGTGAAAAACCTTTCTCCGGACCGGAAAAGCCGCGATTTTTTTGCGGCGTCTCTGGAAACGGTAGATCCGGATATTTTCAGATCCTGCACCGGTGAAGGCCGCCGCCAGCAACGGCAGATAGAACTCATTGCTTCTGAGAATATTGTCTCTCAGGCGGTTCTTGAAGCGCAGGGGTCCGTATTGACCAATAAATATGCCGAAGGATATCCCGCACGGCGCTATTACGGCGGCTGCAATTTTGTTGATGAAGTTGAAGCGCTGGCACAGGAGCGCGCAAAAAAACTGTTTGATTGTGCCTTTGTTAATGTCCAGCCCAACTCGGGTTCGCAGGCCAATCAGGGTGCCATGATGGCGCTCATCAAACCGGGAGATACAATCCTTGGCATGAGCCTTGCGGCAGGGGGGCATCTTACCCACGGGGCGGCACCCAATCAGTCGGGCAAATGGTTTAAGGCCATGCAATATGGCATTCGGGCCGGTGATCATCTCATTGATATGGATGAAGTGCGCCAATTGGCACAAACCCATAAGCCGCGGTTGATTATTGCGGGGGGCTCGGCTTATTCCAGAATTATCGATTTCGCTGCTTTCCGTGCCATTGCCGATGAGGTAGGGGCTTATTTGATGGTCGATATGGCGCACTTTGCCGGTCTTGTCGCCGGCGGGATCTATCCCAGCCCTCTGCCTCACGCCCATATTGTCACCACCACCACCCATAAAACATTGCGCGGCCCGCGTGGCGGCATGATTTTGACCAATGATGAAGCGATTGCCAAAAAGGTAAACTCTTCTATTTTTCCCGGCCTCCAGGGCGGTCCCCTCATGCATGTTATTGCTGCGAAGGCTGTCGCCTTCGGCGAGGCGCTGACCCCTGACTTTAAGGCTTATATTCAATCGGTAGTCGATAACGCCCGCGCTTTGGCGGATAGATTGTCGGGACACGGTCTGACAATTGTCTCCGGCGGTACCGATAGTCATTTGATGCTTGTGGATTTGCGGGCTAAGCAGGTCACCGGTAAAGAGGCCGAGACGTGTCTTGAAGAGGCCAATATCACCTGCAACAAAAACAGTGTGCCCGATGATCCGCAAAAACCCACCATTACATCGGGCATCCGTTTAGGCACACCGGCGGCGACAACCCGCGGTTTTGGGGTTGCCGAGTTCCATCTTGTCGGAGACCTGATCGCCCGTGTGTTGGAGTCCGTCGGCAAGCCGGAGCAGGAGGCGCTTTTCAATGAAGTGCGCGGTGATGTTAAAACATTGTGTGACCGGTTTCCCATTTATTCCTATGGCCCCGGTAATTGATAAAAGCGGTCAACAAGAGCAGTCTATTATAGATTTATGATTCGTCTGAGGAGAGAGGGGTAGCGGTATGCGGTGTCCTTATTGTGGAAATGATGATACGCAGGTGAAGGATTCGCGTCCGAGCGAAGACAATACGACCATTCGTCGCCGGCGTTTTTGTCCGGCGTGTGCAGGGCGTTTTACGACCTTTGAGCGCATTCAGATGCGGGAACTGACCATTATCAAGTCTAATGGCCGCCGGACGCCTTTTGACAGGGAAAAACTGATGCGCTCTGTGCAAATCGCTATGCGAAAACGCCCGATTGAAATGGAGCGTATTGAGCGTATGGTTAATGGCATCGTGCGCCGTCTGGAGAGTATGGGCGAGAGCGAGATTAGCTCTAAAATAGTCGGCGAACTGGTGATGGAAGGATTGGGGTCTTTGGATGACGTGGCTTATGTGCGGTTTGCATCGGTCTATAAAAACTTTCGCGAGTCGAAAGACTTTGAAAACTTCCTTGGAGAACTGGGGGACATCGATATGGACGGCACGGGCGGCAGGAATTAAAACCCCTGATAATTTTGCCGGCGACTTGCAATAGTGCCGTGATGGATGGCAACGGTGGCACAATCAATAAAATCAGAACAGGCAAACGGGGCAGGTAGCGGCTCGCATCATATTGTCTCAGCTCATTCGGACACGATGTCCGGAGACAGACGCTTTATGAAAATGGCGTTGCATCTGGGTGTGCGGGGGCTAGGGCAGGTGATGCCGAACCCGGCCGTAGGATGCGTTATTGTGCGTGACGGTCTGGTTGTCGGGCGGGGATGGACGGCCCCCGGCGGACGCCCTCACGGCGAGACGGAAGCGTTAGCGCGTGCCGGTGAGGCGGCGCAGGGGGCGACGGCTTATGTAAGTCTGGAGCCGTGCGCTCATGAGGGCAGGACGGGGGCGTGTGCCCGGGCTTTAATTGATGCGGGCATCAGGCGGGTTGTAGGGACGTGTGATGACCCTGACCCCAGAGTATCCGGACAAGGTTATAAGATGCTTGAAGCTGCAGGGGTTGAGGTGACAACCGGCGTGATGGCCCGGGAAGCGGAGAGGCTTAACGGCGGATTTTTTTCACGCGTCTTACGCGGGCGGCCTTATATTATTTTGAAACTGGCGGCCAGCATGGATGGACGGGTTGCCACCCATACCGGCGGTAGCCGTTGGATTACCGGTCCCGTCTCACGGACCCGGGGTCACATGATGCGGGCGCAGGCCGATGCCATCATGGTCGGCGGAACAACGGCCATGATGGATAATCCGGACCTGAAATGCCGTTTGCCCGGGCTGGAGGAGCGCTCTCCCATTCGCATTGTCGCCGATGGCCGGTTGCGGTTGCCTCTGACATCACGGCTTGTCAGGAGCGCACATGAGGTACCGGTCTGGATTTTAACCCGTAAAGATTGCGATGCCGGACGCCGCGCCGCCTTTGAAGATTGTGGCGTGACAATTTTACCTGTTCCCGTAACCGGTGAAAGCCTGATGAATATGGAGGAAGCCATGAAAATACTGGGCGGGCGCGGGATCACCCGCTTGCTGGTTGAGGGGGGCGGCTATCTGGCGGCGTCCTTGTTGATTGAAAAACTCGTAGACCGGCTGGTTTGGTTTCACGGTGCGCGCCTGATTGGCGGCGACGGCGTTCCTGCCCTGCGGCCTTTTGGCGTTGATAGATTGGCGATGGCCCCCTCTCTTGAGTTGTTGTCATCGGTCGGGTTGGACGATGATCGCATGACTTCCTGGCTGGTGCATTATGAGCACGAGAAATAGATAAGGAGCGCGGGTTGATGTTTACCGGTATCATAACCGATGTGGGTCGTGTTCTTGAGAGTGATAATCTTGAGGGTGATAATAATGCCGATAGACGAATTGTGATTGCCTGTTCCCGGGCGGCGGCGGATATCGCCGTCGGAGCATCTGTCGCCTGTTCGGGAATATGTTTTACCGTAGTGGATAAAGGGGAGAAGAAAGAAAGCCGGAAAGACAGGTGCTGGTTTGCGGTTGATGCCTCCGGAGAAACTCTCGGTGTGACAACCGCAGGGGACTGGGAGGCAGGTCACGCCGTGAACCTTGAACGCGCCTTGCGGGCCGGAGACGAATTAGGCGGGCACTTTGTAAGCGGTCATGTAGATGGCATAGCAACCGTCACCGCCGTTGAAAAAGAAGCCGGCTCCCATCGTGTGAGAATAAACGCTCCCCGTGAACTCATGGGCTTTATCGCCCCTAAAGGGTCTGTGGCGCTGGACGGCATTTCTTTAACGGTCAATCATGTCGGGGGAGATGAGTTTGACGTTAATTGTATTCCCCATACATGGTCTGTCACCACATGGCGGGATTTACAGGTGGGGTGTAGGGTTAATCTGGAAATAGATACATTGGCGCGTTATACCGCCCGGTGGGCCGCTTATAGTAAAACAGGAGAAACTCATGGATAAAATTCGTAGATATGGAGCCTTTCTCTCATCCATAGATGAAGTGATTGAAGATGCCCGCAACGGCAAAATGTTCGTTCTGTTTGATGATGAAGACAGGGAGAATGAGGGTGATCTGATTATTCCGGCTCAGATGTGTACGCCGGAAGTTGTAAACTTCATGGCTAAATTTGGCCGCGGGCTAATCTGTCTGGCCCTGCCACCTGAGCGCTCCCGCCAGTTGGATCTGGAACTGATGGCCCAGCATAACGAAAGCCGCCACCAGACGGCCTTCACCGTTTCCATTGAGGCCCGCGAGGGCATCACAACCGGCATTTCGGCCCATGACCGCGCCCATACGATCTCCGTTGCCATTGACCCGACAAGAAGCGGCAAGGATATCGTATCACCCGGCCACGTCTTTCCTCTTGTTGCACGCGACGGGGGTGTGCTGGTGCGCACCGGTCATACGGAAGCCGCCGTGGATATTGCCAGACTGGCAGGGCTTTATCCGGCCGGGGTGATCTGCGAAATCATGAATGATGACGGCACAATGGCCAAACTTGATGATCTGGTCCAGTTCGCTCAGCTCCACGGCGTCAAACTGGCGACCATTGCAGATCTGATTGCCTACCGCCGCCGGCATGACAGTATCATGCAAAGGTCTGTTGAAACCACGTTAGACAGCGAATACGGCGGGCGGTTTGATCTGCGTATGTACACCAACACGGTTGAATATGCCGAGCACATCGCTCTGGTTAAAGGCGATGTCGCCGATGGTGAGCCGGTATTGGTGCGTATGCATGCGGTCAACATGTTTGATGATGTTATGGCTATGAAGGGAGGACGTTCTCATCTTATCGGCGAGTCGATGCGGTTGATTAGTGAGGAGGAGCGGGGGGTTATTGTGTTCATTCGCGATACCTCGGCGACGGTGCTCTCCGATGTGTTGTTGCACAGGAGAAGCGGCGGTGACGGAGGCGAACCGCTTCTGTTGCGCGAATATGGTGTCGGCGCCCAGATATTGTTGGACCTCGGCGTGCGGGATATCATCCTGCTCTCCAATACGAAACGTGATATTGTCGGCCTTGAGGGATACGGTCTGCGTATCGTAGAGCAACGTCCTGTCGGCAACCGGAAAGAGGCCGCCAACAAAAAAGATAGCCGCAAGGAAACCGCCAACAGTAAAGCCGCCAACAAAAAAGTTGCAGGTAAAAAAACTGAGAATAAGAAGGTTGCGGGTAAAAAAGCCGCCCGCAAGAAATAAGGTCAGACGCGTACAAGGAGTTCAACCCATGCCCGAAAAACCCCATATCATGATTATTGAGGCACGTTTTTATGGCGATATTGCCGATGCGCTGGTGCAGGCTGCCACCGGGGTTCTGGAAAAGGCGGGAGCAACATGGGAACGTATTGCTGTGCCGGGCGTTCTGGAGATTCCGGCGGCGATAGGTTTTGTCGTGAACCGTCAGGGGCAGTCTCAACTGCGCCCTTATCATGGTTTTATCGCTCTGGGTTGTGTCATCCGGGGGGATACGTCTCATTATGACATTGTTGCAGGGGAGTCGGCGCGGGGGTTGATGAATCTGGCATGCCGTCACAATCTGGCCGTGGGGAATGGTATTTTAACGGTAAACAATCAGGAACAGGCGTGGGAGCGGGCAGATTCCTCTAAGAGGAACAACGGGGGTTTTGCCGCCAATGCCTGTCTGGACATGATAAAGCTGAAATACGCCTTCGGTTTTTTAGAATAAATCTAATTACCGGGTTATAGATAACATCTCAATTCCGGGCATGTAAAAAGAAATCAAGTGTTGAATAAATGTTAGTCCTGCACGATATATAACGTGCATATATAATGCCCGGGAGATAACGAACAGAGATAGGGAGAAGTAAAATGACTGGGAATTTCCGCTTAACGGCTTCTTTACTGACACTGATTGTCGCTTCTGCATCTCTTGTGGCCTGTGGCGGTGGCGGTTCTTCACCATCGGCATCATCACCAACAACACCGCGAACGCTTAATTTTTTCTCTTCTTTGTCGCAACACGAAACCATCGACGACAACGAAGAAATGGCTGCTCAAAGGTTTGCTGTAGCGCCGCCTTCGCCTGAGGATCCTGCTTCACCTTCGGCGCCTTCAGATTCGGCTGTTGTCACCCAGTCTTCACAAAGCAATGATACTGCCGATGCAGCGGTAACATTCTCGGACAATACGAGAAACTATACCCTGAACGTCGAGGGAACGGAGTTTCTCAGTAGCACCGCTGATGAGGTCCAAAGAGGCACCATTCCCGGAGTATCCTCATTTGTTGAGGTGGCCGTATTGTATAGCAATGACGAACTGTCAAGCGCCATTCTGGCAACCGACAGGGCCAACAGTGAGGACAATGAATACATTGTCTGGGGCATTTGGGGATCAATTCCGGCTGATACAATGGATGTGAGCGATTTTACCTATGGTGCTTTTGCTCATGGAACTACCCCCTATAATGTGGGCACTAATGCGGACACCCTGACAGCGTTAGCAGGAGATGCAATGTATGAAGGCCACGCTTTCGGCTTACAACTTTCTAATAATCAATCGGAGGTGTTTCTGGGTGAAGTCACCCTCAACGCCGATTTTGACGCCAGTGGTCAGGGAACAATGAGTGGAAGGGTTCATAATATTACTTTCGAGACAACCGAGTATGACCCTGACTCCGCCATAATCTTGGGCATGGCTGATATTGATCCTGACGGGTCTTTCGAAGGCCCGACAAGCATAAGCGTACCGTCGGGTCGCCTCGGGGATACAACACTAGGCGGCATGTGGGGCGGACGGTTTTTTGGATCCGAAACCGGAACCGATTATCCCGGGTCGGCCGCCGGAACCCTCGGCCTATCAGACGCTAGTGGTAGCAACAGCCTGATGGGCGCCTTCAAGACTGATCGCAACCCCTGAGGGGTGCTTTCAGGGCTGATACCGGCAAAATTTTGACCTAAAATCTATCTGATGCTATTCTGGAGTTCTCCGCAGGCACTGCCGGCGCGCTTTAACAGGGAGATATAAGGAGATTAAAAATGAAGAGTCTGACAACATTTGCTTTTGCCCTTTCAGTTGCCATTGTGATGGCATCCGGTTTTTCCGGGTCCTCTGCCATTGCGCAGGACGAGTGGATTCCGTGCCCTGATACCGGATGTTACGATGATCATGGCAATCCTCAGTGGTTGATCGGAGAAACTGACTGATTAACCAAATCCGGATCTCGAAGAGATAACCATAAAAAAACGGCAGACCATACTCTTGGCCTGCCGTTTTTGTCATTATATGTTGAAGTTTGGCTCGTCGCCGGACGCTCCCGAAGGGCGTTGTTAGTTATTCCATTTCCCCAAGCAGGCCGCGGGGAGCACGGGGAGCGTCATCTTCAATGAAGATGGGACATCCGGTAAAGGTGCCGCAACTATCACCGGCATGGGCGGGAGTGATAAATTTCAAATCGTCAAGCAGCTCGTTGGAGGCGCCTTCATCCTCGCATTGGGAGTAGCCCGTTATGGCTCCCCAGCAGTGCCAACGGTCTCCGGCATCGGCAGGAGTAGCCGTAAAAACGACCGGTCCGCCAAAAGCGAAGGCCATCAC
This sequence comes from Parvularculales bacterium, assembly GCA_036881865.1. Taxonomy (NCBI): domain Bacteria; kingdom Pseudomonadati; phylum Pseudomonadota; class Alphaproteobacteria; order Parvularculales; species Parvularculales bacterium. The sequence continues at coordinate 18,261 of JBAJNM010000033.1, forward strand.
AAGGGCAATTGCTGTCACCGCAGGTGCCCTTGAACGCAGTGAAAGCAAAGTTGCTAAAGTTTTCATGTTCTTCTCCTTAGTCTATTAGCGCCGGATCATTTACTCTATCGGCTTGCCATGAACTATTCCACTAAGCACTTTTTCGGTCAATGTTTTAAAGGCGTTATAACAAACATTTGATGTATTGTGAGGTTCGGCCGAACTCGTAAGCCCGCAACAAAAAAACCTGACCACACCTCGGTGAGGGAGTCAGGTTTTTAAGATCATTCAAAAAGAAAACACTAACAAACTAAACAAAAGGAGAATCCCTCACTTTCATGAGGAATAGCCTTGTTCTATCAACTGTCGGGGGCCTCTGTCAATGAGAAACCGTGGTGATAGACGCAATGCCCGAATAAAGGGAGAAAAGTGCCGAAAACTAACAATTTCTGATAAGGCCGGAGGCCTTAGGGAGACCTGTATTGTTCGATTCCCGGCGACAGCGGGGCCGGAACGCCTGCCATAGGCATGGCATTAGTCGTCCTTCTGTTTATTCTTTGCCTTGTGCTTCTCATTTGAAACGGGGAAGGGGTCATCGGATTGTGACGCCGGTCTCATCATTAAGAGCGCCTCCTCGGTGAGGAGGTTAGATTCATCCCCTAGCCGGATCCATCCTCCGCCACCACCGCCCCGGCGCCGGGGAGAGGGGGGCGGGGGGGAGGAAAGGTAGCTGCCAAGTTCACCGCTTCTTCTGGACCGAAAAAACCTGCGCAAGCGCTGTAACGGACTATTTTTTTTCACCATCTATCCGACCCTTGAGTTTTTCAACACTTGACCGGCTTCTGCCGACCTTAAGTGCATTTCTACGTATAAAGAGAACCGTTCATTACCGACAGTACTTAAAATTTTATTCTGTTGTATTTCTGATAAGTCTCTTGTGATGGTGTAGCACAAAAATCTGTTGTAAGCGATAAAAAAAGGTGAACCGCAAATGAAAAATTGCCGGTGTCGCAAAAAAAAGTTTTCCGTAAAATACGGGAAAAATACGGAAAAAGTGTTGACATAATGGACAACCGGAATAAAGCGGTTCGGTGGGGAGTGTAGCTGTAAGAGGGGAGGTGGGTTGCGGCCGTAAGGTGAGCGGGTGTAGCTGTAAGAGGTGGCGGGTTGTGGCCGTAAGGGGTGAAGAGGTGAAAGGGTGAAGGGGTGCAGCCGTCAGGATGAGCGGCATGGAAAAGGGGCACGAAACTTTGTACCGGTTCTAAATTAGTCGCATCGCTAATTCCGGACCCATGTAACCGGTATCTCTTCGGAGTCTCTTATGACCCGCAGGTTGACGTCGCCTGAACTATTCCCCCGCCAACTCGCAGACAAGAACTTGCATGTCTGGTCCCCGCTCAGGCTACGGATATCCGTTCCGTTCCAGAACACAATCTGATCCCCTGCCAATAATGGCACCGCTGAGTGCGAGTAGAGTCCGGTAACAAAAATACCTTCGCTCCTCACTTCCATTACAAAGTCAAAATTCCTCCTGTCCTGATATTTTTTAACCTCTTTCAATAGGATTTCCGATGAAGTCCAGTCCAGAATGATATCGTAGTTTTTCAGGATTCTGTTACCGAGAATGGCAGAATATTCATTAAATTCAACGGTTTCATCGTCAAACGACAGTGGGCCTATCTGAACCTTATCAAAGACCCTGAATCCGGTTCGTGTTTGTTGCGACTTTCCACCGGCTCCATATTGAACTCTGCCATCGACATAAAATTCATTGCCGGGGTCAGCCGGAAATTGACTCTGATACGCCTTTAATATGCTGAGGTGTCCATTACTTCCCGTGTCAAACTTGATGTCTTTAACGGCCACGCCGTCTATGTCCAGATCAATTTGGGGAGTGCCCTTGATATCCGGTCGAAAGGGAACACTGTCAAAACCTGTCAGACTGCCGGGATCGTCCGGTGAGTTGGTAATCACTATGGTCCTGTTGACGTAGTCTATTTTCCAGACGGACTTTCTCATAAGATTTGCGCCAATGACTCCGTCCAGGTGCAGGCAGTCAGAAACCACACCTCCCTCCGGAAAGAGAGGCATGACGAGGAAATTAATATCCCGGTAGGAGAGACTGCCGATATGCACACTGTCGAGTGTGCTGAACTCGCCCTTAATTTCGTTGCCTACCGAATCCACGTCCGTCGTGGTGAACCTGAACAGGCCACCGGTTTCTGCTGAAACCCGCGCGGCAAAGTCCGGGGTGATAACGTTGGGTGCGCCCGTATCCAGAAGAAAACGTCCTTTGACGCCATTGACCACGACCGGGATGATGATGACTCCAAGCGTGTCATCAAACTTTAGCGTCTCATTGTATTCGTGCTGTTCTATATGACCTTTATGCAAAAGATATTCGGCGACATATAACCGGGGGAGGTTTGAGTTCCCGGAGAGAACGAAGACCGCAACCAGTATGGGGATTGCAACCAGCATGACGATATTCTTTGTTTTCATAGCCATTTATATTGGCCCGTTGCCGGATATAAAGTCCACCGGAAAGGCTGACCGCGTTTAGGGAAGCGTGATATGGGGCAGTTTTTTTTGGGAGATTCCAGCGTTATAGCGCCGGTTCCGGGCCGGGCGCACCGGATAAAAATAACCCGGCGGGGCGGGGAGGCGGGTTGTGGCGCCGGGGTGGCCGGTGAGGTGCGGGGTGGGTGAGGGATGAGTGCAAGTGGCGAGGAAAGTACCGGTTGGGGGGTAGGGTGGTTGTCGGG
>JBAJNM010000034.1 GCA_036881865.1 Parvularculales bacterium
AGTGTCGTGGGCCGGTGCGGGGGTTGATGGAGCCGTCCAAGGAGCAGTAAAATGCATAGAGATGAGCGGGAACACCGAAGGCGCAGGCGATCGATCGGGGCCGGCCCATTGGCTAAAGCACGAACGCATGGAGACCGAACAGGATTAGAGACCCTGGTAGCCCGTGCAGTAAACTATGTACCTTAGTCGGTAAGACCAAGCGAACGCGAAAGGTACCGCCTGCATAGTACGGCCGCAAGGCTGAAACGTAAACAAACAGGCGGTTCATCAACCCATTAGAGGGGCGTGTAGCTTAAAACGATGATCCGCGTTGGACCTTACCAGAGCTTGAATGGGCAATAGGCGGTTGCGCTGCAGGCGAGTTGCCTATGCCTACAGGTGTTGCATGGCCGTTGTCAGCCCGTGCAGTGATGGACAGAACGGGCCTAACCCTTGTTCGGCCTAACACCACGGCGCAGGGGCGCCTGGGCCGGGCTATGGACGAAGGCTGGTCGTTATGGCCCTAATGCTCTGGGCAGCGTATGCGCCACATTGCATAGACAATGGGTGTTCAAATAAGGCAGTCCAAAAATTAATGGCCAACTGTTGTCTGAAACGGCAATGCATGCAGTCGGATTTAAATGTAATCGTATAGCAGCGCGTTACGGTGAATGCGGCACTGATGTTCGTACTAATCGCCCGTCAACTCGACCGAGTGCCAGGCCTGGAAGGGCGCACTGGCGCTCAAAGCGCCAAGGGGCGCCTAGGCACCTAAGGGATGGGGCGCGTGGGGACGCCGGTGCGTCGGAACGGTGAGGCATAAGATGGAGTAAGTCGTAACACAGTTAGCGTACTGGAAGGTGCGCTAGGACTAAGGGCTCTTACGGCACAATTGGGTGTGCAATCGCCTTTTAAGCGATAGGGTGTTGGTTCGAGTCCAGCTAAGGGCGGGGGGGCTCGATCCCCTTGGCGCTTAGCTCAACGGGAGAGTGTCGTGCTTACATCACGAGGGTTATGGGTTCAAATCCCTTAGTGCCAAGGGGGCTTACTGGTAGTAAAATAAGGCGAGCGGGCGGACGACTAGGATCGGCCGAAGGCCAATGGCGTAGACGAGTCCACGAGAGACCGGCTGGGCCGGGGTTCCATTAGCTCAAAAGGGCCAGCAAGCCGGCCGATTGGGAACCGAATCATCTAAGTACCATGAGGCCCAATCAAGCGAGCGACCGTTAGTAGCGTTGAGCGATCGCGGTTCGATGGGCAGTTAGCATGGAAGGTAACAGGCCTGTAGTGCCCGGTCATCGCGCAAGCGGGGCTCACCCCAGAACGAAGGCGCCTAAGCGCCTCGCCCTCATGCCTAAGTAGAACGATTTGAATGTAGGTGACCCATACATCTAACGGCGAGGTCGGGGGGGCCGACCGACGCGCGCAGTGGCCCAGCCCAACGGGCGATACCGATAGTGCACAGTACCGTTAGGGAAAGTTGAAATAGCGGTGAAACAGAACCAGAACCCCGTATGGCGGATAGCAGTCGGGAGTCGACGTACCTCTTGCATAATGGGCCCGCTAGTAACGCATTTGGCAAAATTAAGTTTTATAGACGCAGTTGCAGCGACAGCAAGTCCGAAAGGGCGCAAGTCAAATGGGCCCGAAACGCAGTGATCTAGTCATGGCCAGTCTGAACAGGCCTAACGGCGTAGGGAAGGGCGTAGCGGTTAGTGTAGCAAAACTATCGTGCGAGCCGTGACTAGCGGTAATATGCCAACCAAACTGCGCGATAGCTGGTTCTCTGCGAAAGCTATTTTAGTAGGGCGCTGTGGCGAGGTTGTTCGTGTACGGTAGTGCAATGAGAGTACGATAGCTAACAATGTACATTGAACGCCGCACAGCAGTCGGACAGTCGGTGCGAACGTCGATTGTCAAAGGGGAAACAGCCCAAACCATTAGCTAAGGCCGTTAATTAGGACTGAGTGTTTAAGGGCGTGTGCGCGTTATAGCAACGGGCGTGTGGGCTTGGAGCCGGCCATCATTGATAGATTACGTAACAGTTCACCCAACGAACGCAAATGGCCCAACAATTAAGGCGGCTGCAGCCTAAGCCGAAGCTATGGGCCAAGCACCGAGGTTCCAGCTTGGCGGTAGCAGGGCGCGCTATAGGGGGTGTGCGGATAGCGCAAGCATAGTGGTTAGTGCTGATAATGCGGGCATGAGTAAATAACAATGTGCAAACCATTGATCATGGCCCTAGGTTTCCGGTACAACGACCGTCCGTACTGGGTTAGACAGCCCCTAAGCGGCGTGCAGCCGATGGGTGCGCCAGCCAGACGGCTAGCTTCAGAACACTGTACTAAACCTAACGCAAGTGGGCGCAAGTGATGGTGTAAGTTGTGTTAAGGAACTTGGCAAAATGCCGCCGTACGTTCGCAATAAGGCGGGCCGGTCGGGCCGGGCTCAGCCCTAGCAAGGCCGGTTTCAGATATAAGAGGGTGTCGACTGTTTACTAAAAACATAGCCATTAGCAAAGGGCCCGGGGCCGGACGTATTGATGGTGATGCCTGCCCAGTGACTGTATCAAAAACTGGGGGATGAATAACCATTCCTTAATCAATGACAGTTAAACGGCCGCGGTAACTCTGACCGTGTTAATGTAGCGCAATCAATAGCCTTTTAATTGATGGCACGTATGAATGGCGTAACGAGCGCCCTCCTGTCTCAATGCAACAACCAACGAAATTGGACTAATAGTGCAGATACTATATAAGGGCTGTCAGACAAGTAGACCCTATCGAGCTTTACTGGACACTGGTGCGGCCTGGTTTAGCGCATAGATTTAAGGCAGCTAGACGGGCTAAAATCGGATATGGGCGGCGGTATGATATAACTGCCCATTGAACCGCGGGGCGATTGACAGTTGCTAGTCCGACAGTTTGGCTGGGGCGGCCGACTGCTAAACAGTAACGCAGTTCGTGCATAAGGTCGCACACACAATAGACCAGCCGGCCTGACAGTAAGGGGGACTGCCGAACTGACACAGCTAAGGGCGGGGGCCGGCCATCGGGTGTGGGCTATAGTGACCCGTTAGTGCCGAATGGTGGGGCTAACGAACAACGACAACAGCTACCGTAGGGATAACAGCGTAATGCCGTTCGAGAGTGCATATCCACAACGGCGCTTGCGACATCGATGTTGAATAACGGTAACCGGCCGGTGCAGCAGCTGGCAACGGTTGGACTGTTCGTCCATTAAAACCGTACTTGATTTGAGTTTAGACCGACGTGAGTCAGGTCAGTTTCTATCTACAGCACGATCGAACCGAGCGTGTTGCGGCCGTCACGTACGAAAGGATCGACGGGTCGCCATCCAATGGCGCAGGGGGTTCCCCAGGGCTAGCCCCGGGGTGCCCCATAGCTAAGATGGACCAGATAATCGCTGACAGCAAATTAAGCGGGGGCGCCTTCTACGCCCGAGAAATGGAGCACAATTGATTTGAATGGGCGGGGGGAGACATAGTTCTAGACTAGGACGTGGATAGGGCCAAGGTGTACGAGGCAATGGCTACTAATATATGCCAATACTAGCAGAGCGGAGGTGTTAGGGCGCCCATCCAATGTTGGGGCCGTAGTAGTGTAACGGCAACACGTAAGGCTTAAAATCTAAAACAATGGGTTCAAATCCCATCTGCGGTAATGCATGCGGATGGTATGGGGTGCTTGCTGTTTGCTGTCGGGGTTACGGGTGTGCTAGTTAATCGTAATAATATATTAATAGTGGTAATGGCCATTGAGCTAATGGTTTTAGCAGTAGTGTACTGTGTTGTTATATACTCAATAGCCCTAGACAACATGGTCGGTCAGATTGCAGCGATAATAATCTTGACGGTTGCAGCCGCTGAGTCGGCAATTGGTCTGTCAATAATAGTAACGTACCATAGGGCGCGTGGTACTATAGCGGTTCGTGCGCTAAACTTGCTACGGGGTTAGTGGGCTAGGGCCAGCCCATGAGGGATGGCCCCATCGAGGGTGCGAGGGTTCCTAACAAGGTGATTATTTTCTACCAACCATAAGGATATAGGTTCCCTTTACTTGCTGTTTGGTGCATTATCTGGCATGGTCGGGACCGCGTTTAGTATCTTGATACGGCTGGAGTTGTCGGCGCCAGGGCCGATGCTGTGCGACGACCACCTGTACAATGTTATAGTGACTGCACACGCACTTGTTATGATTTTCTTCTTGGTAATGCCGGTAATGATAGGGGGGTTCGGCAATTGACTCGTGCCCTTGTACATAGGTGCGCCAGATATGGCGTTCCCGCGGTTGAATAACATTAGTTTCTGGCTGCTGCCGCCAGCATTGTTCTTGCTGCTAGGGTCGGCGTTCATTGAACAGGGCGCAGGGACTGGCTGAACAATATACCCCCCCCTATCGGGCATACTAGTGCATTCGGGCGGGTCGGTGGATATGGCTATTTTTAGCTTGCACTTGGCGGGACTGTCGTCCATATTAGGGGCAATCAACTTTATAACGACGATACTAAACATGCGTGCGCCCGGGATGACGATGGACCGGCTGCCGTTGTTTGTTTGGTCCATACTTGTAACAGTGGTGCTGTTGCTGTTATCGCTGCCGGTGCTGGCTGGCGCAATAACAATGTTATTGACAGATCGGAACTTTAACACAACGTTCTTTGACCCGGAGGGGGGCGGCGACCCGATATTGTTTCAGCATTTGTTTTGGTTTTTCGGCCATCCCGAAGTGTATATACTGATTCTACCAGGATTTGGCATCGTGTCGCAGATAGTGCCAGTGTTTGCGGGGAAAGAAACCGTGTTTGGCTATTTAGGCATGGTTTATGCGATGGTTTCGATAGGGGTCCTGGGGTTCATAGTATGGGCGCACCATATGTTTGTTGTAGGTATGGATGTTGATACGCGTGCATATTTTACAGCAGCAACAATGATCATAGCGGTGCCGACCGGCATCAAAATATTTAGCTGGGTAGCGACTATATATGGGGGGTCAGTACGGCTGTGCACTCCTATGCTCTGGGCCATGGGGTTCATATTTTTATTTACAATTGGGGGGTTGACCGGCATAGTGCTGTCGAATAGCGCATTAGACGTTGCGTTGCACGATACATACTATGTAGTTGGCCATTTTCATTATGTGCTCAGCCTGGGGGCGGTGTTTGCAATCTTTGGTGCCTTTTATTACTGGTTTGGGGTTATAACCGGTTATGCATATAACGAGCTGTACGGGAAAGTGCATTTTATGGTAATGTTTATGGGCGTGAATTTAACGTTTATGCCACAGCACTGACTAGGGCTAGCGGGGATGCCGAGGCGCTATTCGGACTATCCGGACAGCTATGCTGGCTGGCATTTGATCAGTTCGACGGGGTCGATAGTGTCGTTAATGTCGGTGCTTTGATTTGTGTACTTAGTATACGAGGCATTCGAGCACAAGCGGCCATTTAGTCAGTATACACCAGATGAATCGATTTGGACCTTAGAGTGGGCGCATCCGACACCGCCTGAATGACACACCTACAACTCCTCACCGTACGTCTTGGAGGGGGGTATGAGTGTGAGGTGGGAAGAGAAGTTATATATCTTCCCCCTCTGGAACCAAACGCGCCAGGGGCCGGCGCATGGCAGCAGCGGGTGTAAAAATAATGGCAATAATAGTACCATTGCTAGTTAGCGTTGCATACATGACGTTAGCCGAGCGCAAAGTCCTGGGGTATGTTCAGCGCCGGCGTGGGCCTAACGTAATAGGCGCATATGGCCTAGTGCAACCAATAGCCGATGGTATAAAGTTGTTTATTAAAGAACTAGTCGTACCGTGCCAGGCGAATGCGGTCATTTATGTACTGGCGCCTGTGATTGCATTAACACTCGCGATCGCCGCATGGGCAGCGATCCCCTATGGGAAAGGGCAGGTGTTGAGTGACATAGATGTTGGAGTCATGTACATATTGGCTGTGTCCGGCATTAGCGTGTATGCTGTACTAATGTCTGGCTGGTCTAGCAATTCAAAATATGCGCTGTTAGGCGCAATACGTGCAACTGCGCAAATGATTAGCTATGAGGTGTCAATCGGCCTAATAGTATTGGCGGTCGTGCTGTGTGTTGGTTCGTTAAATTTATCTGAAATTGGTCGGGCCCAATGCGACATTTGGTACGTACTGCCGTTGCTGCCGGCTGCGGCGCTCTATGTGGTGTCGGCTTTGGCCGAAACGAATAGAGCGCCGTTTGACCTAACTGAAGGGGAATCGGAACTAGTCTCTGGGTTTAATGTTGATTATGCAAGCATGGGTTTCGCGTTGTTTTTTTTGGCTGAGTATGCCAACATTATATTAATGACTGTGTTTGGCGTCGTGCTGTTTCTCGGGCCCGGCTGCCAAGGGCCTAAGGCGTCCGTTATCGTGTTTTGGTTTATATGGGTGCGCGCATCGCTGCCACGTGTGCGGTACGACCAGCTAATGTCGCTGCTATGAAAGACGTATTTACCGTTTAGCCTGGGCTACCTGGTACTCGTGTCCAGTGCGCTAATTGGGCTTAATGGGCTGGCCCCGTTCTAGGGAGGGGCAACGCCGGTTAACAACTACATCGGGGGGCTACGCCCCGCCAGCTCCCCTCCTTGTGGCTCACCCATTAGGGATTGGCCAAATGGTACGGCATGTAGGTTTGATCTATACGACTATGGGTTCGACTCCCTTATCCCTAGCTAGCGCGGCAGGCCCTCTCATATTGAAGGGCTTAGGTTAACGGCAGACTGGTAGCCTTCAAAGTTACGTGCGTTAGTTCGACTCTAGCAGCCCTTGCAATGAGCAAGGGTGGCCAGCGGGGCCTCTACGGTAGCTTAACGGTAAAGCGGTTAGCTGTTAACTAAAAGCATGCCAGTTCGAGCCTGGTCGGTAGAGCGGGGGCCATAGTGCAATGGTAGTACGACAGGCTTTCGTCCAGTAGACAGGGGTTCGATACCCTTTGGCCCTGTGGGGGGTTGGCCCTGCGTGTGATAGTCGAGCTATTGAGTGTAGCGAAATTTGTCGGAGCCGGTTGCGCTACAATTGGTGTTGCCGGCAGCGGCGCTGGCATTGGTACGGTGTTTGGCAGCCTGATCCAGGGCTTTGCACGCAATCCAATGCTTAAGCAGCAGTTGTTTACGTACACAATACTGGGGTTTGCCCTATCGGAGGCTATGGGCCTGTTTGCACTAATGATCGCGTTTTTAATACTATTTGGCCTGTAACGAATGGCAGGCGGCGGCCGTCGGCCCCCCGGGGGCTACTTCTCCGCTGGGGCCTTAGTTTAATGGTAGGGCATTTGCGTTGCAAGCAACACGGTATAGGATCAAGACCTATAGGTCCCGCCCGCCCCGGTGGGGGGCTGGCAGAGCGGTTTAATGCACCGGTTTTGAAAACCGGCAGGCCCATAGGGCTCATGGGTTCAAATCCCATGCCTCTCTGTAGTAGGGGGTGGTAGTTAAAGTGGTATAATGTCTGATTGTCATTCGGCTATTATGGGTTCAATTCCCGTCCATCTCGGCCCGGCCGCGGGCGCTGTAGTACAGTGGTGTGCGTGCGTTCGCAGAACGCAGCGACGTGGGTTCGATACCCGCCGGCGCCTGCTGGGGGTGAGCGACGGTATGGCTGAGAGGGTAAGGCAGTAGTTTGCTAAACAATAGCTCATGGGTTCAATTCCCATTACCGTCGTGCGTGGCGATGCGCCGATTGGGAGGGGCTTTCTAACACCTCACCGTCTCTTCTTATCTTCCTTATTAGCTTAATGGTGGAGCGGTTGTGTTCTAAGCAACAGATTAGGGTTCGACCCCCTAATAAGGGCAACCGGAGTTGCGGGGCGGCCAGGTGGGGGCTTCGGCTGCCGCAGGGTAGATTAATCGGCAGATTGCCAGGCTCATGATCTGATGGTGTTGGTTCAAACCCAACCCTTGCGTAGTGTGGTTCAGCATGGCGTTGTTTCCCCGCTCCCTATGTGAGCAGTCATTTGAACGAGTCCAGAGTTGCTATTGTGCGTGCTCATCCTGGCATTGGTGCCGTACAGCATAAAGTGGCCGACATGGCGGGCATCTGTGTGCGCATCCGTTACGGTTAGCGTGTTGACGGTCTATTGGTGGAGCGCCAACGGCGCCCCGGGGCTGTGGGTGCAATGGTCGGGAGGGTTGTTAATGGTTAACAGCTGATCAATAGTGTCTAAGGTAACGATAGCCCTAGGTGCATCATCAATATCCGTGTTAAACAAGGGTCGTGCTGCAGTGCCGTCCGTGCTGCTAATGATAGTCCTGCTTGGGTCGCTGCTATTAGGATCGGCCATAAACTGGGTGTCCGTATACTTGGCAATGGAACTGCAAACCCTGGCGCTGTTTGTACTAGTTGCACTAAGCACCGATAACGCATATGGCGCAGAGGGCGGCCTAAAATATTATGTATTGGGCGCAGTATCGACCGGTCTGTTTTTGTTTGGGTGTGCGCTGTTGTATGGCACAACGGGCGAAACGGGCGTGCAAGCCGTTCACCTCTTATCAATGGCATTGGGGGGCATAGCCCCCGCGCTACCGCAGACATTTATAACAGCAGCGCTGTTGTTTAAGCTAGCAGCAGCGCCATTTCATATGTGGGCGCCCGACGTATATGAAGGCGCGCCAACAATTGTAACGGCTTTGCTGGCGACGGTGCCTAAGGCGGCCGTCTTTGCGATACTGGTCCAGATTGGGCCCGTTATGCATGTTGTGTGGTTTTGTGCAATATTGTCAATGGCGTATGGCTCGTTGGGTGCGTTAAACCAAACGCGCATAAAGCGGCTAATGGCGTACAGCGGCATTGGGCATGCAGGTTTTATGTTGTTTGGAATAGGGATTGGGTCATTTAGTAGCATGCAGGCCAGCACGGTCTATTTGTTAGTCTATATGGTAATGGCTGTTTGCAGTTTTGCGGTAATCCTGGCACTATACGAGCCCGAAGGGGCTCGGGGCCGCCCTCGGCGGCCCCTGTTGGCCGGGCTGAACGGGCTGTCGACAGCCAATCCAGTAATGGCTGGAACGGTGGCGTTGGTGTTTTTCTCAATTGCAGGCATACCACCGTTAATGGGCTTTTTGGGGAAGTGACTAGTGCTATTGGCCGGCATGACGGCCAAGCATTATTTAGTGTGCATTATAGCCGTAACGAGCTCAGTGATTGCCGCCGTATACTATGTGCGGGTTGTGCTGGTGGCATATGCCTACGACGGGCATAGGGCCGGCCAGCGGGCCTATGGCCCCGCCGCTACTTATGGGTATAAGGAGGGGGAACGCCCCACCCCCCATCAAGCCGTTATAATGGGCCTGTGCCTGTACGTTATAATGTTTGGGTTAATGGTGCCTAATTTGATGTTGCAAATAGCACACGATGCTGTGATTGGGTTATATTAACGTAGCGGGGGCGGTGAATATTCAAGATGTGAGATGGTGTTATCGCCCTTAGAAAGCACCTCACCCCATATTATTAATCATTTAATGTACCTATTAGTGCTAGTGCTGCCCCTATGTGGTGCGATGGTTGCTGGATTGTTTGGTCGAACGATCGGGTCAAAGGGGGCCGGAACTGTGACGTCGGGGTGTATGGTGCTCAGTGCGACAGTTGCCGGTCTAATTTTTTATGAATCGGCAGTTAATGGTAGTCCGGCGTACGTGCGCGTATGACGGTGATTTGATATAGGGCCAGTAGCGGCCGGATTTGAATTGCAATTTGACGGCTTAACCGCGATCATGCTAGTTGTCGTCGTTGGTGTGTCTGCCCTCGTCCATGTGTATTCAATCGGCTATATGTCGGGCGACCCGCACGTGCCGCGTTTTATGAGTTATTTATCATTATTTACGTTTTTAATGGTCGTGCTAGTGACCAGCAACAATTATATACAGTTGTTTATAGGGTGAGAGGGCGTAGGTCTGTGTTCGTACCTGTTAATAAACTATTGGTACAGCCGTCTAGATGCAAACCGGTCGGCCGTTAAGGCCATTTTAATAAACCGTGTGGGCGATGTGGGCCTGGTGCTGGCCATGGTGCTATTCGTGCGTGAATATGGCGCACTAGACTATTCGGCGTTGTGTTGCGCCGCGCCCTTGGCGGGCGGCGTAGCCCCCCAGGGCCACCTTGGGTGCCTCAGTTTGCTGTTGCTAATCGGTACGGCCGGAAAATCAGCACAATTAGGCCTGCACACCTGGTTGCCGGACGCGATGGAGGGTCCAACGCCGGTATCGGCGCTAATTCATGCGGCGACGATGGTAACGGCGGGCGTGTTTTTATTGATTAGGTCTGGGCCGCTGTTTGAATGCGCGCCGTTGGCGCTTACGGCCGTGACCCTATTGGGCGGGCTGACGGCGTTTTTTGGCGCAACGACCGGGGCAGTGCAGAACGATATCAAAAAGGTGATCGCCTATTCGACGTGCAGTCAGCTGGGCTATATGGTAATGGCATGCGGTGCGTCTAGTTATGCAGTTGGCCTGAGTCACTTGGTGGGCCATGCGTTCTTTAAGGCGCTGTTGTTTATGAGTGCCGGGACGGTCATTCATGCCGTTAACGATGAACAGGACATGCGCCGATTGGGCGGCCTAATAGTCCCAATGCCGTTTACATACGCAATGATTTTGATAGGCTCGCTATCGTTAATGGGCGTGCCGTTTTTAGCTGGGTTCTATTCAAAAGAACTGGTTATAGAGCTCATGTATGGCCGGTACGATATTGGGCTGGCTTACTGACTGGGTAGTCTGTCCGCGTTATTGACTGCATACTATTCGGTACGGCTGATTTATCTAACATTCATAACGGACACCAACACACAGGCTAGGGTGTTTAAGCAGTCAAAGGAGGGGGCGATAGTCATGTTGGGGCCGTTAGCGCTATTGGCCGTTGGCAGCATATGTACGGGCTATTTGGCCAAAGAGCAGGTACTGGCCAACGTGCTGGTGCCGGTTGTACCTAGTACAATCCAATGGATGCCGTTAGTGCTAGGGGCAATGGGCGGGCTGGCCGCCCATGCAGTGCATGCAAGTGTCGTCGGACCGGCCCGGGGGGGGGCCCGGCCGCTGGCGCCCCTTATGGGGGCCTATGCGTTTTTTAGTAGTGCGTGGCAGTGCAATTTTGTAATAAATCATTGACTGGTCCGGTATGCATTTAAAATGGGCCAGACGGCAACGTACCGATCCATAGATAGAGGCCTATTAGAGTGGGTCGGACCGACCGGGCTGGTTCAAGTGGGCATACGATTAACACAGCAAATCAGTAATGGGCAGGTTTACCTGCCCAACTATGCGCTGATGATGGTTGTGTTTGCGGGTGTGTTTGCCCTTGCGGGGGGGTACGCCCAAGGTTTCACCCAATGCCTATAGTTTAAAGGCAAAATACCAGTGTTCGGTACTGGTGTCGGCGGTTCAAATCCGTTTAGGCATTATGCGGCCTTTTATGCACGATGCGCCTGAGCCCTGACAGTTGGGTCTACAGGATGCAGCCAGCCCAGTTATGCATGAACTGATAATGCTGCATGACCAGGTCATGTATGTGCTGGTTTTAATAGTAACCTTAGTGCTATGGCTGATGGTGCATGCGCTAACGACCAGGCACTATAACCGGTATCTACTCGATGGCACCCTGATTGAGGTGGTATGAACCCTTGTGCCGGCGCTGATACTGGTATGTATCGCGTTTCCGTCGCTAAAGCTGCTGTACGTTATGGACGATATAGTCGAACCGGCATTAACCGTTAAGGCGGTTGGTACCCAATGGTACTGGCACTATGAATATGGCGTAACCATTATTGGTGAGGTAGGGCCTGGCTTCAGCCCCATAATTGAATTCGATTCGTTCATGATCCCGACGGGCGAGTTGCTATTGGGCGAGCTGCGTTTGCTAGAGGTTGATAACAGGCTAGTTGTGCCGATCCTAACGCACGTACGCGTGCTAGTGACTGGTGCAGATGTGCTGCATTCGTGAGCAGTGCCGTCGTTGGGCGTAAAAATAGACGCCGTGCCTGGCCGGCTAAACCAAACTAGTTTCTATATAAATAGACCGGGCGCGTTTTATGGTCAGTGTTCAGAAATCTGCGGTGCGAACCATTCATTTATGCCGGTCGTAGTCGAAGGGGTTGCACTAGACAAATATGTAGCATGAGTGCATGGGGGGTAGTGAGACCGTGTGTCGGGCTCAAGGCTATCCAGAGGAGTGGGCGGTGCCGCAAGTGGACAGTGCTGCCTTTATAACGCAGCTGATTGGATTTATAGTGACGTACTATGGGCTATATGCCGTATTGGTTGGCTTAGTGTTGCCAAAAATGCAATGGCATCTGGCTATAAGGCGACATGCGCAGTAGCGCAGCATTTGCGGCCTGGGTGATAGCAGTGTATTTCGACCAGTTTGAGATAGTACGCGTGTGTGGAATGGTAACTAACGCATCGCTAATGCTAAGTTTTGCCGTAACGGTGTACTGGGTGCTATCGGGATCTACCGCGCTAGTGCCGGCTAGATGGCCTGTTGTAATAGAGCTAGTGCATAGCGCTATTGGCAGAATGGTGCACGACAATGCCGGCCCTCTGGGCCGGGGGCATTACCCGTTCATCTTAGGTCTATTTACATATTTATTAATAGTTAACGTGTTGGGTCTGTTTCCGTACGTATTTACGCCGACGGCCCATGTGGCATTAACGTTTGGTGCGTCACTAACGGTACTAATCGGTGTGACTGTAATTGGATTTAAACGCAATGGAGTCGACTATTTTAGCATACTAATGCCAAATGGCGCACCGATGGCGTTAGCGCCCATGTTGATCATAATTGAAACGGCCAGTTACCTGTCAAGAGCCATTTCGTTGGGCGTTAGGCTAGCGGCCAACCTGTCTGCCGGCCATTTGCTGTTTGCGATACTGGCCGGGTTTGGCTATCAAGGTTGTTTGATGATGCACGGCGGGCTGGTCGTTTTGAGCGCGGCACCGGTCGTAGTAATGGCGTGCATAACGGCACTAGAGTGCGGAGTAGCTGCGATACAGGCGTACGTTTTTTGCCTACTAACCACCCTATATCTGGGTGAGTGCACCATCCCCGGGGCGGGGGTGGGCATATTGGGTAACAGGCGCGCATGAATCGACAGCATTATCATCCCTTTCATATAGTTGATCCGAGCCCATGACCATACATTGGTGCATGCGGTGCGTTATTTAGTACGGCCGGGTTTGTAGTGTATTTGCACTATGGGCCAGGTTGGCTGCTGTTGGGGGGGCTGGCCCTTATAGCCATAACGATGGTTGTTTGATGACGCGACATAGTGCGCGAATCGACGTACCAAGGCAGCCATACGTTAGCTGTTCGACGGGGCCTAAGGTATGGCATTATCCTGTTCATCGTGTCAGAAATCTGTTTGTTTTTTGCGTTTTTTTGGGCGTTTTTCCATAGCAGTCTTGCGCCAGACGTAGAAATTGGCTCGGTGTGACCGCCAGTCGGGATTCAGCCGTTAAATCCCCTTGCAGTGCCGCTGCTAAACACAGCGGTGCTGTTGAGCTCGGGTGCAACAGTAACATGAGCGCACCATGCACTCATTAGCGGTCAGCGTAAATCGGCCATAGCCGGCTTGACCACGACGGTTGCGATGGGTGCGTTGTTTACGGGATTGCAAGCGATGGAATATGTTGGTTCGCCGTTTACAATATCAGATTCGGTATATGGGTCGACATTTTATTTAACAACGGGGGCACATGGGGGGCACGTGCTAGTAGGCAGTACGTTTCTATTGATATGCCTGTACCGGCTGGTCAAGCATCATTACACTAGAACGCACCATATCGGGCTTCTAGCGGCTGCATGGTATTGGCATTTTGTCGATGTTGTATGGCTGTACCTGTTTGTGCTAATGTACTGGTGAGGGGGGGCGTAGCCCCCTCCTGTCCCTAAACAGGGGAATGCCGCAGCTCGGTCCTGCCGGCCGGCGGTTCGATCCCGCCTAGGGACAATGAGTGGGGCGGGCAGGGCCACCTTGGGGTGCATTTTTTAATGAAAGAGAGATATCCATTTTAAAGACCAGCTTGAGTCAAGGATCGGGCCCATATAGTTTAGCCGGGAAAATGAGTGATTTCCAATCATTATTTGTGCGTTCGAGTCGCACTATGGGCATTGACCAAGAGAAAGAGCAGTCCGGTACTATCCATACTGAACGGGGTGGTGATAGATCTCCCAGGTCCATCGAATATTAGTTATTTATGAAATTTTGGATCCGTGCTTGGCATATGCTTAATGGGGCAAATCGTGACGGGCGTGCTACTAGCCATGCATTATTGCGTAGACGTTGATATGGCGTTTGCTTCAGTTGCGCATATAACGCGGGACGTCAATAATGGTCATGTGTTGCGGTATGTGCATGCGAACGGCGCCTCGCTGTTTTTTGCGTGCGTATATGTGCATGTGGGGAAGGGCCTATACCACGGGGGGTATAATAAGGCCCAAGTCTGAGTGGTTGGTATCGCGCTGTACGTAGTAATGGTGGTAACGGCTTTTATGGGTTACGTGCTACCGTGGGGCCAGATGTCGTTTTGAGCAGCAACCGTAATAACTAATTTGCTGAGTACCATTGGTACGGATATAGTGATCTGGGTGTGGGGGGGCTATAGCGTATCGAACGCAACACTAAACCGGTTTTATAGCCTGCACTATCTGCTGCCATTCGTGCTGGCCGCGTTAGTAGCCATTCATATAATAGCGCTGCATAGCGCAGGATCAAACAATCCGGTCGGCGTGTGATCAGACGTGGATAAAGTGCCGTTCCATCCGTACTATGTGCTTAAGGACCTGTATGGCGCTATGCTATTTATGTGGGTGTTGGCCGGACTGGCATTTATTGGACCCTATGCATTGGGGGATGCTGAAAATTATAGGCAGGCCAACGCACTAGTAACGCCGGTGCACATAGCACCTGAAGCGTACTTTTTATGGGTGTATGCCATATTACGATCAATCCCCAACAAATTGGGCGGTGTGTTAGCATTAGTGTTCAGCATAGTCGTTCTGCTGGTACTGCCGGCATTGCACACTAGCCGGCTGAAAGGGCTGCCGTTTAGGCCGATTGGCCGGTTGTTGTTTTGATCCTTGGTTGCCGATTTTGCGTTATTAACGTGGATCGGCGGGCAGCCAGTAGAGCCGCCGTACGTACTAGTAGGGCAGCTATGCTCAACATACTATTTTGGGTCTTTCTTAGTACTAGGCCCCATAGGTGGCAGACTAGAGAATTGGTTGCCAGGCGCCGTCAACAGATGTTAGGGCTGGTTTTACTAATGCCGGCACTTGGTATAGGGAATGTACTAATGGTGCGCAGGCACCAGCACAACCGGTTGAAGCGGGTTGCGCTAATATGGTCGTTGTGCGCACTAACAGCCACGAACGCGCTATGGGCGTCAATGGACAGGGGGATGGGCCTACAATGCTGGTGCCAAATGAATTGGTCGGGTAGCGGTGCGATTGTATTTGCTGTCGACGGCCTGTCGATATATTTAGTGCTATTAACGACGCTGTTGGTCCCGATATGCGTGCTAATTAGTTGGCGGTCGATTGTGTGGATGGTCAAAGAGTACGTGTTGTGCCTATTGGTTGTCGAACTGTTGTTAGTGGGCGTGTTTACTATAATGGACCTGATTGGGTTTTATGTGCTGTTTGAGTCGGTACTGATCCCAATGTTTTTAATAATAGGCGTTTGAGGGGGTCGCAGCCCATCCGGCAGGCTAGCTACGTACTATTTTGTAATGTACACCCTGGCCGGATCCGTGTTTATGCTGCTGGGGATCTTGGCCCTATATGGGTTTGCCGGTACGACAGGCTATCTGGGATTACGCAGTATGGCCATACCAACCGGCGTACAGTACTATGCGTACGTTGGGCTGTTTCTGGGCTTGGCAGTCAAAGTACCAATGATGCCGTTTCACATATGACTGCCACTAGCGCACGTTGAAGCGCCAGTGGCCGGCTCCGTGCTATTGGCCGGCGTGCTGTTAAAAATAGGTGGGTATGGCCTGATCCGGTTTGCATGATCGCTATTGCCAGGGGCGTTTGGCTATTTTGGGCCATTAGCATTAACGCTTAGCACGCTGGGCGTAATATACGGCAGTTTGACAACATGCAGACAGATCGACATGAAACGCATCGTAGCGTATTCGTCCGTCGCGCATATGGGCCTAGTAACCTTAGGCATATTTAGCCAATCGAGCCAAGGGCAGGTAGCCGCTGCGTTTTTAATGCTAGCGCACGGACTAGTAAGTTCAGCGTTGTTTATAGCAGTAACATGCCTATACGACCGGCATCAGACCCGGCTAGTTAAGTACTATCGGGGGATGACGGGAGCGATGCCGCTATTTAGCGCACTAACGCTGGCTTTAGTACTAGCCAATGCGTCGGTGCCGTTAAGCTGTAATTTTGTTGGCGAGTTTATGTCATTCGTGGCAGCATTTGGGCACAGCTCCGCGGCCGGCGTGCTGGTTGCATCTGGCATCGTGCTCTCGGCCGTGTACTCATTGTATATGTACAACCGGGTGTGCGGTGGCGCGCCATCCCGCTATGTGCACTTTTCAAGGGACTTGGCCCGCCGTGATTTCTATGTACTATTTTTACTGGTCGTGTTGGTATACGTACTGGGCATTTGGCCGTCGGTCGCTCTAAATGATATAACGGTAGCGTGCCCGCAGGGGCGGTAGCCACGAGGGCTGGCCCCCCCGCAGCGGACGGGCATAGCGCAGCGGTAGCGCAGGGTCATGTGGCGTCCAAGGCCATGGGTTCAAATCCCATTGCTCGTCCAAGGATGCACGGAGGAGGCGACCCTCGTAGTATAACGGCATTACGCCAGTCTTAGGCCTTGGGTTTATGGGTTCGACTCCCATCGAGGGGAGTGGCAATCCGGTTTATCGTGATCGTGTCGTTAATGGGTGTGTTGGCCGGCTTGCTGGTCGTCCTAGCCGCCAGCCCGGTGCGGGCGGCCCTGGGGTTAGTCACTGCATTTGTGTGTATGTCGGCCGTAATGGTCGCAGTGGGCGCCGATTTTATAGGCTTCAAGTGCATAATAGTATATGCAGGCGCGATAATTGTTGTGTTTATCTTTGTGCTGATGCTACTGAATTTGGAACCTGCGCCTAGGGTTAGGGGGCCAGCGGCCAGCCCTTATGGGCTGGCCCCCGGGGGCGCCCCCATAGCTCTGGCATTGGGCCATGCGTTATCGCATACCCTAGCCGGCAGCGGCCCCATGGCCGGGCCAATCCGCGCATGGTGCCGTACGTCGGCCGGGTGCATTGGCGATGCTTTGTACGGCTGGTCTATATACTGATTTATAATGGGGGGGCTGGTACTGCTAGCTGCATTAATGGGCGCCGTGATACTGAACCGGCCAGTGCGGGGGGCCCAGGAGGACCGGCAAGACGTGGTCCTGCAGAGGGGACGAAAAAAGAGGGGCTTGCCCAGGTAAGGGGGCTCGCGTGTGACAGCAGATGATTATATATTGATGATTTTCATCATGTCGATAGGGACATCCGTATCGGTCTTAATTGGCGGAGGTTCGTATTTTATTTCTAATAAAATACCGGACGGGGCCAAGGTTTCTGCGTACGAATGCGGATTCGATCCCTTTGGGACGGCGCGGGCTCCGCTAGCAGTGCGGTTTTTCTTAGTGGGGGTGCTTTTTATTGTATTTGATATCGAAATATCGTACGTGTTCCCCTGGACACTATCGTACAATAGGGCGGCCCCAACGGGCTATTGAGCCATGTTTGCATTTTTAATTATTTTAACAATCGGATTTCTCTATGAGTGGACCCAGGGGGGGATGGAGTGAGGGCCCCCCACCGTATGATAGCAGCCATTTG
This sequence comes from Parvularculales bacterium, assembly GCA_036881865.1. Classification (NCBI taxonomy): domain Bacteria; kingdom Pseudomonadati; phylum Pseudomonadota; class Alphaproteobacteria; order Parvularculales; species Parvularculales bacterium. The sequence continues at coordinate 17,847 of JBAJNM010000034.1, forward strand.
TCACTATTGTAGTGTAGCACACCACCGTGTGGGGGAAAGGTCGGTGTGCACAATTTCGCGGTTCCTAACGGAACGGGATTTAAATATGGCTGAGGCCATAAACGCGGCCCAGCCCTCTGAGAGAGGGCCAGGGGTTGATGTAGTTGAGGCAGCATCCGGTCTGGATAAGGCCTACAGAATGATTTGTGAGGTCGGGGACGACCTAGATACCAATCCTGGTCCAGCAGCCGCAGCAGCGGCTAACACCAAACTTGGGTCGGTTTTTAATCTGCTTAGGGGCGTGTCCCGTGGGGCACACGTAATGTGTGGCACAGCCGATGAGCTGGCCGATGTCGTGGACTCGGGTGTTTTATTGCACTACGTGGTCCTCTGCCGGTTGGGCAACCCTAATCTCCCCAAACCAGTGATTCACGTGGCTCGAGCCGGGATCGTCCTTACCAGGACCTATTGCTGGGGGGTGATACATGGTTACTGGTAGTTGTTTCTTCACGAATAGTTTTGCGCTGTACTACGGGGGGTATAGGAATGATTAGTTACATTAGAGCCCGGGTGAGAAAACCCGCAGGTGATGATGGGAGGTTTATACCTTATTGTAGTGTTGCACACATGTTGGGGGGGGGGTATAGGGAGGGCGCCCTCCCCTTGACGGATAGATTATAGGCAGATTCCCCGATCTGGGCTCGGGGGGTATGGGTTCGATTCCCATTCCGTCGAGGGGCCTCGCGTTGAATAAGTGGCCCAATGGGGAGGGCATGGCCTTGATAGGGCCAAGGGTGCTGGATCGATGCCAGCCTTATTCAGGTGGCCCACGTGATGAATAGCAAAGGAAGCCCCCCAGTGAGGGGGCAGGGTGGAAATGCAGCGCACTGTAAATGCGTATGTCGACGGTTCGATTCCGTCTCTCATTAGGCTGGTCGCTTAACGGGAAGGCACATGGCTCATAACTATGAGGATGTAGGTTCGATCCCTATTCAGCCTGGGCACTCGGTGGCTTAATGAAGGCGTTTACCTTGTAAGTAGAAAATGCAGGGTCATACCTGTCCGAGTGGGGGCAGGCAGAGCGGTTAAATGCACCCGAGTCTGGGTAGCTGAGAGGGTTGAGCGTTACATTGAAAATGTGAAATGTGTTGGTTCGAGTCCAATGCTAGACAATCATTTGATTGTGGTGAGCGTTTAGGCGTGCGGCACTAGTAATACATGCAAGAGCAACCCGAAGGGGTCTCGCACGGGCGAGTAGGTACCGCACAATGCCCATTGGGTGCGGCCGAGAGGGCTGCATGGGGGGCCGGGTCACCGACTCTCCTCAAATATTGATAGCCAAATGCCACGATGGTACTGCGTATCAGGTGGGCCCCCAACACGAAAGTGTAGGCCGCCAACGACGCGTAGGGCGCTTAGGCGCCTCGCACTAGCACCGAAACAAGGGCTAGACCGATTAGGGCAGCAGTATGAAGGCGTGTGCAATGTATGAAAGTACGACACCGGGCTGTCGCATTGGGGGCTGTCTAAATGCGTGCCAGCAGACGCGGCTAGACGCATAGCCCCTGTCTAACTGAAAACGGCGTAAAGGGTGCGTGGGCCAGCAAAGTGTCGTGGGCCGGTGCGGGGGTTGATGGAGCCGTCCAAGGAGCAGTAAAATGCATAGAGATGAGCGGGAACACCGAAGGCGCAGGCGATCGATCGGGGCCGGCCCATTGGCTAAAGCACGAACGCATGGAGACCGAACA
>JBAJNM010000035.1 GCA_036881865.1 Parvularculales bacterium
GAGATGGTTATGCCGGGAGATAATTGCAAGATGGAGGTTACGTTGATCTCACCGATAGCGATGGAGGAGAAGTTGCGCTTTGCTATCCGTGAGGGTGGCCGGACGGTTGGTGCGGGCATCGTATCTAAAATCCTGGAGTAGATTGAAAGAAAGCGGGAAAAACGAGTACTGTAATGCAAAGTCAGAACATACGCATCCGCCTTAAGGCTTATGATCATCGTATCTTGGATACGTCCATCCGTGAGATTGTCAACACGGCTCGGCGTACCGGTGCGCAAATACGTGGGCCAATTCCTTTGCCGACGCGGATCGAGAAGTTTACGGTTTTGCGTTCCCCTCATATTGATAAAAAGAGTAGAGAGCAGTTTGAAATTAGGACCCACAAACGGCTACTGGATATTGTAGACCCAACGCCGCAAACTGTTGATGCGTTGATGAAGCTTGATCTGGCGGCTGGTGTGGATGTTGAGATTAAACTGTAGGGTGGTGTTATGCGTTGTGGTGTGATCGCACAAAAATTGGGTATGAGCCGTGTATTTACCGATGATGGCAGGCATATTCCGGTGACGGTGCTTCGTCTTGAGGGGTGTCATGTGGTAGCTCAAAGGACGGAAGAAAAGAACGGCTATACGGCCCTTCAGTTGGGTGCGGGCGTTATGAGTGTGAGAACGATGAATCGTGCGCGTCGTGGGCATTTTTCTGCCGCTCAGGTGGAACCTCGGCGGACGCTGGCAGAATTTCGCGTTAGCGCTGACAATATGGTTGATGTGGGAGCAGAAATTACCGCTGCGCATTTTGTAGAAGGTCAATGTGTGGATGCAACAGCTGTGAGCATCGGTAAGGGATTTGCCGGTGCCATGAAAAGACATAATTTTGGCGGTTTGCGCGCCTCTCACGGGGTTTCCATCAGCCATCGTAGCCATGGATCTACGGGTCAGTGTCAGGATCCCGGTCGTGTATTTAAGGGTAAAAAAATGGCCGGTCACATGGGAGCTTGTCAGGTCACGGTGCAAAATTTGGAAGTGGTCAAGACCGATGAACAGGCGGGCTTAATTATGATTAAGGGTGGCGTGCCAGGCGCAAAAGGTGGTTGGGTTCGGTTGAGGGATGCGGTTAAACGTTCACTGCTGGAGCAGGCTCCTTTGCCTGCTGGTTTGCGTGGTCAAGAAGATGGGTCGTTAGAGGCAATTATGCAGGAAGACGAGCCAGAGAGTGAAGCACATCTAGATGATATTGAAGCAGATGCGTCTAAGACAAACACAAATAAAGAAGGGGAGGTGGGCTGATGAAGAGCCAAGTCATCACCCTTGGGGCTGACCAGGCGGGGTCTATAGAGTTGGATGACGCCATGTTTGGTCTTGAGCCGCGTCGGGACTTACTGCAGCGCATGGTAGTTTGGCAGTTGGCGCGTCGGCGGGCTGGTACGGGTAGCGCTAAGGGGCGCAGTGATATATCGGGCACCTCTCGCAAGATGATACGCCAAAAGGGATCAGGTGGTGCGCGTCACGGTAACCGTAAAGCGCCTCAGTTCAGAGGTGGTGGTAAGGCCCATGGTCCGGTCGTGCGAAACCATACTATTAAACTGCCCAAAAAAGTGCGAGCGTTGGCTTTGAAGCATGCTCTTTCAACCAAGGCTAGAAACTCTGATCTGATAATTTTGGATCAAGCCCGTTCTGAAGAGGGTAAAGCATCTGTCATGCGGCACCAGTTGGAGGCTCTGGGCATCAAGAATGCTCTTGTGGTTGATGGTGCAGAGATTGATGAAAAGTTTGCTTTGGCGACTCGTAATTTTGCTTCGGTAGATTTGCTACCTATTCAGGGCATTAATGTTTATGACATTCTCAGACGAGATACGTTGGTTTTGACCAAAGCAGCGATTGAAGGTCTGAAGGCGCGGTTCAAATGAAGCAGTCAGCCCTATATGATGTAATTGTAAGACCGGTGATTACTGAGAAGGCGACGTTGCTTTCTGAGCATAATCAAATCGTCTTCAGGGTTCGTCCTGATGCGACAAAACCCATGGTGCGTGAAGCGGTTGAGAAATTGTTCAATGTTAAAGTTGCCTCCGTCAATATGATACGGCGTAAGGGAAAGGTAAAGCGGTTTCGCGGCGTGATCGGGCGGCAAGTTAGTGAGAAAAAAGCGGTTGTGACATTGCAAGAGGGCCATTCCCTTGATGTCACAACGGGGCTTTAAGAGCAGGTTTTGAGGAAAAGAAGTAGGTAGAATATGGCGCTGAAGCAATATAAACCAACAAGCCCGGGACGGCGTGGTCTGGTTCTGGTGAACCGCTCGGCGTTGTGGTGTGGTGGGCCTGTCAAGCAACTTACGGAAGGTTTGCCTAGCAAGGGGGGGCGGAACAATCATGGCCGCATGACGGCACGTCGTCAGGGGGGGCGCCACAAGCGTTCATATCGTCGTGTTGATTTTCGGCGGCGTAAGTTTGATATTCCGGCGCTGGTGGAGCGGATTGAGTATGACCCCAACCGTTCAGCCTTTATTGCGCTGGTTCGATATCAGGATGGTGAATTGTCTTACATTTTGGCGCCGCAACGTCTAGCGGTGGGGGATGAAGTTGTCGCGGGCGAAAAAGTAGATGTCAAACTAGGTAATGCTATGCCTCTTAGGAGTATTCCTATTGGCACGATTATTCATAATCTGGAAATGAAGCCGGATAAAGGCGGGCAGTTGGCGCGCTCTGCTGGCGCTTATGCACAACTTGTGGGGCGTGACCAAGGGTATGGTATCATACGTTTGTCATCAGGAGAACAACGGTTGGTCCATGCGGATTGCATGGCCTCTGTCGGAGCGGTTTCCAATCCTGACCATGCCAATATAAAACTCGGCAAGGCGGGGCGTAATCGCTGGCTTGGCAAGCGGCCCTCTGTGCGGGGGGTTGCTATGAACCCTGTGGACCATCCCCATGGTGGTGGTGAGGGACGCACCTCTGGTGGGCGGCATCCAGTGACGCCTTGGGGTAAATCCACTAAGGGTAAGCGTACGCGGTCTAACAAGACGAGTGATAAGTATATTCTACGTTCGCGTCACATGCGCCGGAAGCGCAGAGGATAGGAGAGTTCAACTATGGCGCGTTCTGTCTGGAAAGGTCCGTTTGTTGACGGTTATTTGCTCAAGAAGGCTGAGGCTGCTCGGGCTTCGGGTCGCAATAATGATATCATCAAGATATGGAGTCGTCGCTCAACAATTTTACCACAGTTTGTGGGGCTTACGTTTGGGGTGCACAATGGCCGTAAGCACATGCCAGTGTTGGTGACGGAAGATATGATTGGTCACAAATTTGGAGAGTTTTCTCCGACCCGCACTTATTACGGTCATGCTGCCGACAAGAAAGGGAAGAAATAGCTATGGGCAAACCATCACGTGAGAGAGTCTTGGCAGACAATGAGGCACGTGCTGTAGGCCGGATGATGCGGGTCAGCCCGCAGAAGCTTAATCTAGTAGCTCAGCTTATTCGGGGTAAACCGGTTGAGGTGGCGTTAGCTGATTTGGAGTTTTCGAGAAAGAGAATTGCGCGTGATGTAAGAAAAATTTTACAAAGTGCTATAGCGAATGCAGAGAATAATAATGAGCTGGATATTGATGCCCTTATGGTAGCGGAGGCTTTTGTCGGGAAAAATTTGGTTATGAAGCGTTGGCGGGCGCGGGCGCGTGGGCGTGCGGCGCGGATATTGAAGCCTTTTAGTCAGCTAACGGTCATTGTACGCGAGGCAAGAGACACCCACGAGACAAAAGGAGTGGCGTAATGGGGCAAAAAGTTAATCCAATAGGGATGCGTCTTGGTGTCAATCGCACGTGGGACTCTCGGTGGTTTGCCGGAGGCAAGCAGTACAAGGGTTTGCTATATGAGGATGTGCGTATTCGTCATTATCTGAACAGGCATCTTAAACAGGCGGGTGTTTCGCGGATTATTATAGAGCGTCCTCATAGCAAGTGTCTTGTAACTATTCACACCGCCCGCCCAGGCGTCGTGATTGGCAAGAAGGGCGCTGATATTGAGCGGTTGCGTAAGGGTATTGCCAAAATTACGGATTCTGAAGTTCATGTGAATATCTTTGAGGTGCGCAAGCCTGAAATAGATGCGGCTCTTATTGCGGAAAACCTTGCCCAACAGTTAGAGCGCAGGGTAGCGTTTCGGCGAGCTATGAAACGTTCAGTTCAGTCTGCTATGCGTCTTGGTGCTTTGGGTATTCGCATTAACTGTGCGGGTCGCTTGGGGGGTGCTGAGATAGCCCGTACGGAATGGTATCGTGAGGGACGTGTTCCTTTGCATACGTTGCGGGCGGATGTTGATTATGCAACGGCAGAGGCTCATACGGCCTATGGCGTGTGTGGTATTAAGGTGTGGGTCTTCAAGAGTGAGATTATGGAGCACGATCCCATGGCTCAGGAGAGGTTGGCCCGTCAAGTGCAAGAAGGTGGTGGGGCGATGCGTTCGACAGGGGTGAGTTTACCACCTCTTGAAACGTCGTCTGTTGATTAGGCCCCAGAGTAGATTCTAAGAGCGCAGATTATGCTACAGCCCAAACGTACAAAGTTCCGCAAAGCTCACAAGGGGCGAATCCACGGCCAAGCCAAGGGAGGCGTTGAGTTAAACTTCGGCGCTTACGGATTGCGGGCTGTTGGTCCGGCACGGATTACGTCGCGTCAGATAGAGGCCGCACGGCGGGCTATTACGCGTCATATGAAGCGTGCGGGCCGGGTGTGGATACGGATTTTCCCTGATGTGCCGGTTTCTAAGAAGCCTACTGAGGTGCGTATGGGTAAGGGTAAGGGGTCACCGGAATATTGGGTGGCACGGGTTAAGCCTGGTCGTATTATGTTTGAGATTGATGGGGTGTCGACTCCTATTGCTCGTGAGGCATTGAGGCTGGGAGCGGCTAAACTACCGGTTTCTTGTCGGATGGTTCAGCGGGCTGGTGAGCAGGCGTCAAGAGCGTAAAGCGTAGGGATGTAAGCGGATGAAAGCGCGCGATATAAGAGATATGACGCCTGATCAGCAGATGGATGAGTTGCTGAAACTGAAGAAGGAGCACTTCAATTTGCGATTTCAGGCGACTACGGGACAAATTCAGAATACGGCCCGTATGCGCATCATAAAGCGTGACATTGCGCGTATTGAAACGATTGGTTATGAGCGTCGCCGTTTTGGTGGTGCGGTTCAGGAATAGGAATAAGGAGCGGATTAATGCCCAGACGTATATTAAGGGGCGTTGTTGTGAGCGACAAAAGTGACAAGACCGTGGTAGTTAATGTAGAGCGTCGCTTTACGGATCCGGTTATGAAGAAGACTGTTCGTCGGACTAAGCGGTATCATGCTCATGATGAGAAGAATGCGTTTAAGGTTGGCGACAGTGTGCAAATCAGAGAGAGTGCGCCAATTTCTAAATTGAAGGCGTGGGAAGTAATTGTTGAGGAGTCCGGGTAACTGGCTTGGTGGGGATAGAGTACGATGATTCAGATGCAAACAAATCTGGACGTAGCCGACAATTCCGGTGCACGGCGGGTGCAATGCATAAAGGTACTGGGCGGCTCAAAGCGGAAGTACGCGTCAGTAGGTGATGTCATTGTGGTGAGCGTCAAGGAAGCTATTCCCCGTGGTCGTGTTAAGGCCGGCGATGTTATGAAGGCGGTTGTTGTAAGAACTGCTAAGGGTGTTCGTCGCCCGGATGGTAGCATTATCCGGTTTGATCGCAATGCGGCTGTCTTGGTGAACAATCAGGGAGAGCCGGTGGGTACGCGTATTTTTGGCCCGGTGACTCGTGAGTTACGTGCTCGTCAGCAAATGAAAATTGTCTCTTTGGCACCGGAGGTTTTATAATGTCAATGCGGGTGAAAATCAAAAAGGGCGATAGGGTGGTCGTTCTGTCCGGGCGGGATAAGGGCCGTAAGGGGGAGGTCATTGGTGTCTTTCCGCAGGAGGGTCGAGCATTGGTGCAGGGCATTAACATGGTTAAGCGTCATGAGCGTCCCTCACAGGTTAACCCTTCGGGGGATATTCAGGTGCGTGAAGCCAAGATTCATCTGTCGAATTTGGGTCACGAAGATCCCGAAACTGGCAAGCCAACACGGGTAGGTTATCGGTTTTTGGATGATGGCCGCAAGGTGCGTTTTGCTAGAGCATCAGGGGTAAACATTGATGACTGAGGCATCTTACGTCCCGCGTCTCAAGATGCTTTATCTGGATAGTGTCCGAACTCAGATGCGTGAGCAGTTTGGCTATGGTAATGATTTATCTATTCCACGTTTGGATAAGGTGGTTATTAATATGGGGGTTGGTGAGGCAACTCAGGACTCTAAGAAGGTTCAATCAGCGTTTGCGGATTTAGAGGCTATTGCTGGTCAGCGTCCGGTGTTTACCGTGGCGAAGAAATCCGAGGCGGCGTTTAAGTTGCGGGCAGGCATGCCAATCGGTGTTAAAGTTACGTTGCGGCGCAACAGAATGTATGAGTTTGTAGATCGTCTTGTGACTATTGCTTTGCCTAGAGTACGGGATTTTCGTGGGCTTAACGCACGCAGTTTTGATGGTTATGGCAATTTCGCTATGGGTCTTAAAGAACACATTGTATTCCCCGAGATTGACTATGACAAAGTGGATACCATTCGGGGTATGGATATTGTTGTCAGCACAACGGCATCGATAGATGAAGAAGCGCGGTTTTTGTTGGAAAAGTTTAATTTTCCCTTCGGCGGTCAAGTCTAGTAAATATCTAATAAATAAGGTCAGTAGATAGAGAGCGTGGAGAGCGGAGCATGTCGAAGAAAAGTTTGATTGAGCGGGACCATAAAAGACGGCGTTTGGCAGTACGTTTTGCTGGACGACGGGCGCGTTTGAAAGCTATTGCTACCGACAAAAACCTCCCGACTGAGGAGCAGTTTGCCGCTCGGCTTAAACTTGCGGCCTTGCCACGCAACAGCGCGCCGTGTCGGGCGCGTAACCGGTGTGTTCTTACAGGGCGCTCTAGGGGGTATTATCGTAAATTAGGTATGTCCCGTATCATGTTGCGCTCTATGGCTTTGCACGGTGAGATTCCGGGCATGACGAAGTCTAGTTGGTAAGGGAGAACTGCCATGACTATGTCTGATCCCTTAGGTGATATGATTACCCGTATTCGCAATTCTTTGATGCGGGGTAAATCGTCGGTGATAACGCCGGCATCTAAGTTACGTGGCCATGTTCTGGATGTCTTGCGTGAGGAGGGATACATTCGTGGCTACAGAGATGGTGGCCATGAGGGAGGGGTGGATATATTTGTGATTGAACTTAAATATTATGAAGACCTGCCTGCTATCAAAGAGATTAAACGTATTTCTAAACCTGGGCGACGGGTCTATTCTTCTGTTCAGGATATGCCTGTGGTGCATAATGGGCTTGGTATTTCTATTTTATCTACACCAAAAGGTGTGATGTCTGATAATAATGCTCGTCGCAATAGTGTGGGCGGTGAAGTTTTGTGTCAGGTATTTTAGAGTTAGTTGCGTTTTAGGGTAAGTATTATGTCGCGTATTGGAAAAAAATCTGTTCCCATTCCCAATGGAGTTAACGTAACTGTTAAGGGGCGTCAGATGCAAGCTAAAGGGCCCAAGGGAGAATTGTCTATGATGTTGGCAGATGAAGTGTCTGTGACGCAGGAAGAAGGCCAGTTATCTTTTGCACCTATTGGTGAAACGCGGCGGGCGCGGGCCATGTGGGGCATGAACCGCACTTTGGCACAAAATATGTTGATTGGTGTTTGTGAAGGATTTTCTCGTACGTTGGAGGTCAACGGCGTTGGGTATCGTGCTCAGGTTCAGGGTAGTACTTTGGTGTTGAATCTAGGTTTAAGCCACGAAATTCGCTATCCTGTGCCGGACGACATCAAGATTAACTGCCCACACCCTACTGCAATAGTCATTAGTGGTCCTGATAAGCAAAAGGTTGGTCAGGTGGCAACAGAGATCAGAGCCTATCGGCGTCCGGAGCCCTACAAAGGCAAAGGTTTACGGTATGTTGATGAGTATATCTTCCGTAAGGAAGGCAAAAAGAAGTAGTGAAGTAAGATGAGTGCACGGAGTAAAATTGTCAAAGATAGAAAGAGTCAACTACATCAGCGTCGACAGACGCGGGTGCGTACTAAGCTTGCTCAAAGGGGAGGAAGTCGCCCTCGGTTAACGGTGTATAGGTCTTTGCGCCATATATATTCGCAAATTATTGATGATCGGGCAGGGTGTACGCTAGCGGCAGCCTCATCACGAGATGAGGCGTTTGCGGGTCGGGCTGGGTCAGATAAAGCCGTAGCAGGTGAGGTGGGTGCTCTCATTGCGCAGCGTGCTCGTGAGGCAGGTATTGAGTCGGTTATCTTTGACAGAGGCGGCTATCTCTATCACGGTCGTGTTAAAGCACTGGCAGAGGCGGCACGAAAATCGGGTCTTAATTTTTAAGACAGAAGAATCTATTCAGCGGGATAATATCACACGAAACACAATGATGAGGGCAGTAGGTATAGTATGCGGATAAGCGAACAAAATCGCGGTAATGATAGCGAAAAGGAAATCGTTGATAATTTGGTTCATATCAACCGTGTTGCCAAGGTGGTCAAAGGTGGTCGGCGGTTTGGGTTTGCGGCTCTTGTGGTAGCGGGTGATCAAAAGGGCCGGGTTGGTTTTGGCCATGGCAAGGCTCGTGAAGTACCTGAGGCGGTGCGTAAGGCTACAGAGGCTGCGAAGCGCAATATGATCCGGGTGGCTTTGCGGGAGGGACGAACGCTTCACCATGATACGAGCGGCAAATGGGGTGCGGGTCGTGTTGTTTTGCGGTCTGCTCCAGCAGGAACGGGCATTATTGCTGGCGGCCCGATGCGGGCCGTGTTTGAGACACTGGGGGTGCAGGACGTAGTGGCTAAATCAATAGGGAGTGCTAATCCTTATAATATGGTGCGGGCGACCATTGAAGCTTTGAAGAAAGAATATAGTCCTCGCATGGTTGCGGCTCGACGTGGCAAGAAGGTTAGTGAAGTTATTGTAGGCCGCACTCAAAGCGCAGAGCAGAAATCAGAAGAAGAATAGAGAAGATATTTAATTGTGGTTAAGAAAAGCAAAATAACGGTAAAGCAGGTTGGGAGTCCTATTAGGCATCCGGCAGATCAGCGTGCGACACTAATAGGCCTTGGTCTTAACAAAATGAGCCGGACGTGTACGTTGGAAGATACACCATCTGTACGGGGCATGATTGCAAAAGTTGCCCATTTAGTTGAACTGATAGACGATGGGGCTGGTAGCAGGTAAGGCGACTTGTTTTAGGAAAGATTTAGGAAAGATGAAATTAAATCATATTTCTGATAATGCCGGCTCTCGTAAAAGCCGGACGCGGGCGGGGCGTGGATCAGGTTCCGGTAAGGGAAAGACGGCTGGACGTGGCCATAAAGGGCAAAGGTCACGCTCTGGTGTTTCTTTGCGTGGCTTTGAGGGTGGACAGACACCCTTGCACATGCGTTTGCCCAAACGTGGTTTTAATAACAAATTCTCCAAGACGTTTAATGTGATTACATTGGGCAGACTTGTTCGGGCCATTGAGAGCGGAAAATTGTCATCAGATGCTGTTATTACGACGGAAACACTTAAGATTGCGGGTGTTATCAAGCGTTTTCGGGATGGTGTCCGCATTGTTAACGGTGGGAATCTTAATCAAGCCTTGCAGCTTAAAGTGGAAGGCATTTCGGCGGGCGCCCGGGCAGTTGTAGAGAAGGCGGGTGGTTCGGTGACTCTTGTGGACTTGACGACCAATACGGTTGAGACGACTGAAGCTGGAAAGTCGGACAAGTAATATGCCTTCTGCGGCTGAACAATTAGCGGCAAATCTGAATCTGTCAGCTTTTGCCAAAGCTGATGAACTCAAAAAGCGTATCTGGTTTACCTTGGGTATTTTGCTGGTCTATCGGTTAGGTACTTATGTGCCTGTGCCGGGGATTGATCCGGTAGCGCTTCAGCAACTGTTTGAGCAAAATCAAAGCGGCATTATTGGTATGTTTGATTTGTTTTCTGGTGGCGCTGTTGGGCGCATGGCTATTTTTGCTCTGAATATTCTACCTTATATTACGTCTTCTATTATTATTCAGTTGATGACGGCGGTATCACCCCACCTTAACCAGCTGAAAAAAGAGGGAGAGCAGGGGCGCAAACAAATCAACCAATATACCCGTTATGGTACGGTGATACTTGCCGCCTTACAGGGGTATGGCATTGCGGTAGGCCTCGAAGCTACTGGCAATGTGGTAACAGATCCGGGCCTGTTTTTCCGTGTAGTAACGGTTATAACGCTGGTGAGTGGGACGATTTTCCTGATGTGGCTAGGTGAACAAATCACGGCGCGGGGTGTTGGTAATGGTATTTCTTTGATTATCTTTGCCGGTATCGTAGCCGAATTGCCAAGCGCTCTGGTTGCAACATTGGAGTTGGGTCGTCAGGGAGCACTTTCCATTGTTACTATCTTGGGCATGATTGTTATGGTGATTGCCGTTATTGCTTTCATCGTATTTATAGAGCGCGCTCAGCGCCGCATTATGATACAATACCCCAAACGGCAGATGGGCAATGCCATGTTTGGGGGTGATTCATCTCATTTGCCGTTGAAGTTAAATACAGCGGGAGTTATTCCACCAATTTTTGCGTCATCCTTGCTGTTGATGCCAATAACAATTGCCAATTTTAGTGCCGGAAGCGGTCCTCAATGGCTGACCGATGTAACGGCTCTGTTGGGGCAGGGGCAGCCTTTGTTTATGCTGCTTTATGCTGGCGGAATTATCTTTTTCTGCTTCTTCTATACGTCTATTGTTTTCAACCCCGAGGATACAGCGGACAATTTGAAAAAATACGGCGGTTTTGTACTAGGTATTCGCCCGGGGCAACGCACGGCGGAATATCTTGATTATGTTCTTACACGCCTAACCGTGGTGGGGGCGCTTTATTTGACCCTTGTTTGCTTGCTACCGGAATTTTTGCGGGTGCAGTATAACGTGCCTTTCTATTTTGGGGGTACATCGTTATTGATTATCGTTAGCGTGACGATGGATACGGTTAATCAAATACAAAACCATCTTTTGACGCATCAATATGAGGGGTTAATCAAAAAATCGCGATTGCGGGGGATGCGCCGATGAGGATTGTATTTCTGGGGCCTCCGGGGGCAGGAAAGGGGACGCAAGCGATGAAGATAAGTGTAGCTCATGGGTTAGCTCATCTTTCTACCGGTGACATATTGCGCGAAGAGGTAGACTCAGAGAGTGACTTGGGATGTAGGGTTAAAGACATCATGGCGCGAGGTGATCTGGTGCCGGATGACTTGGTTACCAATATTATTGGTACACGGGTTGCCACGCCGGATTGTGCGCGTGGATTTGTATTGGATGGATTCCCTCGCACTTTATCCCAGGCTGAAATGTTAGACGAGATGTTGATGCAGAAGGACATGACTCTGGATGCGGTGATTGAGTTGAATGTTAATGAGGAGGAACTGTCTAATCGTATTGCCGGTCGTACAGCGGAGACTCAGGGTGATGTGCGGGTGGATGATAGTGTTGAGATTTTGCGCAATCGGCTTGCGGTTTACAGGGAGCAGACTTTACCGTTGTCGGGTTATTATGAGACGCGTGGTTTATTGCGGTCTGTGGATGGCATGGCTGGTATTGACGAGGTAAATCGTCAGATTGAGGCGGTTTTAGGCTCTTGAGGGCAGTAGCAGGGGTTGTCTTGGTGGTTGACGGTTGGTGTTTTTTTGTTATAATAGGGGGTGTTTGGGCCTTTTGCCCGAATTGGTAGCCAAATCTGCGAGGCGGTGGTTGGTCGCGTCGGGGTTTTGGCTATTTTGTGTGTTGGTCGGCGAGTGCTCATTCGGGCGTAGTATTGAATAGGAGGCGTTTGTGGCGCGTATTGCTGGCATTAATGTCCCGACGAGAAAACGGGTTGAGGTTGCTCTTACCTATATTCATGGTATTGGCCCGACGAAATCTCGTGAGATTTGTGAAAAGGTGAACATTCCGGCCGAGCGGCGCGTTAATGATTTAACGGACGCTGAGGTCATTCGGATACGCGAGGTAATTGATCAGGATTATATGGTTGAAGGTGATCTGCGGCGGGATGTGTCTATGAACATTAAGAGGTTGATGGATTTGAAATCTTATCGTGGCCTTAGGCATCGTCGGGGACTTCCGGTTCGTGGGCAAAGAACACACACTAATGCCCGTAGTCGTAAAGGACCGGCTAAATCAATTGCGGGTAAGAAGGCATAGCTCGGTAGTACACATGAGAAAAAAGAGCAAGAGGGTTGGATTGATTGTGCTTATTTTGGAAGATAAGCCTTTAAGAGATTAAAGAATGGTTAAAGATAAAACACGACAGCGGCGCAAAGAGCGCAAAAACATTAGCACTGGTGTCGCTCATGTTAATGCGACATTCAACAACACCATGATTACGATTACCGATGCTCAGGGTAATGCAATTTCTTGGTCGTCTGCTGGGACCATGGGGTTTAAGGGATCGCGCAAATCCACGCCCTATGCAGCGCAGGTAGCGGCGGAGGATGCAGGAAAAAAGGCAATGGAATATGGAATGAAAACACTTGAAGTTGAGGTTCGTGGACCTGGATCAGGTCGTGAATCTGCTTTGCGTGCCTTGCAGGCATCAGGGTTTAACATAACAACCATTCGGGATGTAACGCCCATTCCTCATAATGGATGTCGTCCGCCCAAGAGGCGGCGAGTCTGAGGAGCGCATATAACTGGAATGCGTATACGAATTGGGTTTTGTGTGCGGCTAACTATAAACAAATTTGTGCTTTTGCGGGATGATTGTTCCCTTTAGCGCCACAGGGTGAGGTAAGCAAGTGATAGAGAAAAACTGGCAAGAACTAATCAAACCAGCTAAGTTGGAAATTATTCCCGGGCGTGATCAGGGGCGGCAGGCTACTATTGTGGCTGAGCCTTTGGAGCGTGGTTTTGGCTTGACCATTGGAAATGCATTGCGCCGGATTTTGTTATCGTCGCTGCAGGGCGCGGCTGTAACTGCTGTGAAAATAGATGGCGTATTGCACGAATTTTCGTCTATTCCTGGCGTACGTGAGGATGTGACCGATATTATTATGAATATCAAATCCTTAGCTTTGCGTGTTCACGGTGAGGGTCCAAAGCGGCTGGTTCTGGAGAAGAGTGCTCCCGGTGCAGTGAAGGCGTGGGATATTACGGAAACCTCTAGCGTTGAGGTTTTGAATAAGGATTTAGTTTTGTGCACCCTTGATGAGGGTGGCGAGATTAGGATTGAGTTTACGGTCAATACGGGTAGGGGTTATGTGCCATCAGAGCGTAACAAGCCTGAAAATGCACCGATTGGTGTTATTCCGGTAGATAGTCTCTATAGTCCGGTGCGAAAGGTCTCTTATAAGGTGGAGAACACTCGTGAGGGACAGATTTTGGATTATGACAAACTGATCAGCGACATCGAAACCAACGGGGCTTTGTCACCGGAAAGTGCTGTGGCTTATGCAGCGCGCGTTCTTCAGGATCAGTTGAAGATTTTTGTTAATTTTGAAGAACCGGAGCAAGAAGTCGTAGCAGAGCAACCTGTCGAACTATCTTTTAATGCCATGTTGTTGAAGAAAGTGGAAGAGTTGGAACTCTCGGTTCGCTCAGCTAATTGTCTTAAGAATGATAATATTGTTTATATTGGTGATTTGATTCAGAAAACAGAGTCAGAAATGCTTCGTACGCCAAACTTTGGGCGCAAATCCCTGAACGAGATTAAGGAAGTCTTGAAGGGTATGGATTTATCCTTGGGAATGCCCGCACCGGATTGGCCGCCGGAAAACATTGAAGATTTGGCCAAGCGGATAGAAGAGCAGTACTAAGATGCGTCACCGGCATGCAGGGCGAAAGCTAAACAGAACCTCCAGTCACCGTAAGGCCATGTTAGCCAATATGGCGGTGGCTCTTATTCGTCATGAGCAGATTATAACAACTCTGCCCAAGGCGAAGACTTTGCGTCCTTATGTGGAAAAACTTATAACTCTTGGTAAGCGGGGTGGCTTGCATGCTCGCAGGCAGGTGTTATCGGCTTTGTCGCAGAATCAGGAGGTCGGTAAATTGTTTGACGTGCTAGGCCCCCGTTATGCAGACCGTAGCGGTGGTTATACGCGTGTTCTCAAGGCTGGATTCCGCTATGGAGATTCAGCACCTATGGCAGTCATTGAGTTTGTTGACCGTGACCCTGAGGCGCGTGGTGCCGGGTTTTCTTCTGAGGAGGATGAGGGCGTAGAGGCGGACAGCACTAATTCCTGATGGGTGGGGATTTAGGGGTAAACTCAGGCAGGGAATAACCTGATGACCCTTGAGCAGGGAGGCATGGGCTGATTTTTTATCGTAACTATTTTGTGGCCTTGTGTGGGGTGTTGCTCTTTAGTGTTGGAGTTGGCATCGGGAGTAACGTCGCGCAGGCGCAAGATCAGGATATTGTACAGATTCCTCAGTCTTTAGGTGAGATTCAACTCTCCTTTGCGCCTGTCGCGCGTCGCGCGGCTCCGGCGGTAGTGAATATATATGCTCGGCGGATTGTGCGTAGACAAGAAGGACTTTCTCCGTTTAGCAATCCGTTTTTTAGGCAGTTTTTTGGTAACCAATTATTGTGGGATGCTCCCCGTGAGCGGGTTGAGAACTCTCTGGGGTCGGGAGTTATTGTTAATTCGGATGGGGTTATTGTTACTAATAATCATGTTGTGGAGGGGGGGGAATCTTTCGTGGTGGTGTTAGCAGATCGCCGCAGTTTTGATGCCACTCTTGTATTGGCAGATGAGCGCAGTGATTTAGCGGTCTTGAAAATTGACCCGGATGGAGAGGCTTTACCTGCTTTATCGTTGGGGGATGCTAATAAGTTAGAGGTTGGAGATTTGGTGTTAGCCATTGGCAATCCCTTTGGGGTAGGGCAAACAGTTACCAGTGGTATTATATCGGGTTTGTCGCGGACTCATGTTGGGGTAGCTGATTTTCGCTCTTTTATTCAGACGGACGCCGCCATTAATCCCGGCAACTCAGGGGGTGCGCTGGTCAATATAAGAGGGGAGTTGGTTGGCATTAACACGGCGATATATTCGCGTTCTGGCGGGTCTGATGGTATTGGCTTTGCCATTCCGGTTGTTATGGTGCAGCGGATTGTCCATACTGCTTTGGAGGGGAATCGTCTGGCACGTCCGTGGATTGGTGCTCGTTTGCAAAGCATCACACGCGACCTTGCAGATACTTTGGCGTTGAAGCAGGAGGCTGGTGCTTTGGTGACCGAGATTTATAAGGGTGGCCCTGCTGACCGCGCGGGCTTGAGGGAAGGGGATGTGATTGTAGGCATTGGGGATCAGGATATTTTGAATCCTGATATTTTGCGCTTTCATATTGCTACTCTTGAGCCGGGTGCACCGATTGAAGTTGATATTATTCGGGGTGGTGAGGCACGTTCTGTTAATTTTCCTTTGGAGATAACACCTGAGCAGCCATTACGTAATCTTGTGGTGCTTGGAGGTAGAACACCTCTTTCGGGAGCTACGGTTGGCAATTTATCGCCGGCGCTGGCAGAGGAACTTGGCCTTGATGTTTTTGTGCGAGGGGTTGTAGTGACATATATAGAGCGTGGCTCTGCGGCGGGGCGGTTTGGTTTTCAGATTGGTGATATTATCGTCCGGTTGGGGGATGTTGATATTGACAGTGTGGCACGCTTGGAAGAGACGTTGGCTGCTCTCCCTCAGGAAGGTTGGCGTTTGAGTTTGCGTCGGGGTGGACGCACCATCACAACAGTGATACGGGGTTGAAGCATTGGTGCTCTAAGAGTCAAAAATTGTGCTAAACTTTGTTGATGGATACCTTATTTAAGGCTGCTGGTATGGACAAAGAGGTTGCCCGCCCCCTTGCGGATCGGCTGCGTCCGGTGCGTCTTAAAGAGGTGGTAGGACAATCGCATCTTATCGGCGCTAACGGTCCGTTGGGGCGTATGTTGGCGCAGGGACGTTTGGCTTCACTTGTTTTCTGGGGGCCGCCGGGCACTGGCAAAACGACGATTGCTCGTTTATTGGCAGCGGAGGGTAATCTATACTTTGAACAAATATCTGCCATTTTTTCCGGTGTTGCTGATTTGAGGCGGGTGTTTGAGGCCGCGCGCCGGCGTCGTGAAGACGGGCAGGGGGGAACGTTATTATTTGTTGATGAAATACATCGTTTTAATCGTGCTCAGCAAGATAGTTTCTTGCCTGTTATGGAGGACGGCACCATTGTTTTGGTGGGGGCTACGACAGAAAACCCTTCGTTTGAACTGAATGCAGCGTTGCTCTCGCGGGCGCAGGTTTTAGTGGTGCATCGTCTTGATGATGAGGCCCTTGAAGCGCTTTTACAGCGGGCGGAGACTCGTGAGGTGCGCCCCTTGCCTCTTGATAAGCATGCACGAGAGGCTCTGCGTGCTATGGCAGATGGTGATGGGCGGGCAGTCTTGAATATGGCGGAGGAGGTTTTTGCTTTGGGCGCTGTGGATGCTTTGGATGGTAAGGCGTTGATAGAGATTGTGCAGCGCCGGGCACCCCTTTATGACAAGGGACGTGAAGAGCATTACAATCTTATCAGTGCTTTACATAAGTCGGTTAGGGGTTCAGATACGGATGCTTCTCTTTATTGGTTAGCGCGTATGTTAGCGGGTGGTGAGGATCCTCTTTATATTGTGCGGCGTCTTGTGCGTATGGCAGTGGAAGATATCGGACTTGCAGATCCTCAAGCCCTAACTCAGGCACTGGCTGCGAGGGAGGCTTATGAGTTTATTGGCTCTCCTGAAGGTGAGTTGGCTTTGGCGCAGGCGGTTATTTATCTGGCGACAGCACCTAAATCTAATGCTGCTTATATGGCTTTTAAGGCGAGTACGGCTCATGTGCGGGAGACAGGATCTTTACCACCTCCGGCACACATTTTGAATGCCCCTACCCGGTTGATGAAGGATTTAGGTTATGGTGAAGGCTATGTCTATGATCACAACACGGCGGAGGGTTTTTCCGGCCAGTCATATTTTCCTGATGCTATAGAGCGTCAGACTTTTTACCAACCAGGAGCACACGGTTTTGAAAAAAAAATTACCCACCGGTTAAACCGGTGGAACTCTCTTAGAGAGAAGAATAAAAAAGAGAGCGCATCATGAAATTATTGTTGGCGGTTGCGGCGGGTGGCGCCTTGGGGGCGCTGGGGCGTTATGGTGTGGGTGTGATGGCGGTGCGTTTTTGGGGGTCTGGACTGCCTTTGGGGACGTTGGTGGTCAATCTTGTGGGGGCATTTGTGATCGGATTTATCACAGAAGTGTTGGCGGTGCGCTATTCGGTGGGGCCAGAAGTGCGGGCTTTCATTGTGACAGGTGTTCTGGGTGGCTTTACGACATTTTCTGCTTTCGCATTGGAGATGGGGCTGATGATAGAGCGCAAGCAGATTATGCTAGCGACGGGCTATGCGGGTATTTCGGTGGTAGGGGGTATTGTTGCTTTTTTTCTGGGAATAGTGATGGTACGGGCGTTGCTCTCGTGACGGGGGTAGCACATCATACGGTGTTATTGGAGGAGGCGGGCCAAAGGCTGGATCGCTGGTTTCGCCGTCATTATCCGGCCCTGCCCCATGGGGCGGTGGAGAAACTCCTGCGCCGGGGGCAGGTACGTCTTGATGGTGCACGGGTGCGGGCCAATGCGCGTCTTGAGGAGGGGCAGGTAATTCGTATCCCACCTCTTGAGAATACAGATACAAATACTGGTGCAAGGCAGGGTGCACCCCTTAGCGAGGCCAACAAAGATTTTGTTCGAAGTCTGGTTTTATATCAAGATGACAACATTATCGCTCTAAATAAACCGTGTGGTTTAGCGGTGCAGGGGGGTAGTGGTCTTACGCGTCATCTGGACGGTCTTCTTGATGGTTTGTGTTTTGACAAACCTGAACGCCCGCGCCTTGTGCACCGGTTAGATAAGGATACATCGGGTGTGTTATTGCTGGCACGTACCTTGCCGGCGGCCACTCATCTGGGACGCGTATTGAAAGCCGGTCAGGTGAAAAAGCTGTATTGGGGTCTAACACTCTCTCTGCCTCACCCTGAGCGTGGTGTAATTGATCAGGCCTTGATGAAACGTTCTCAAGGCTCCCCTGATTCTCAGGGGTATGAAATGATCTATCCGGAACCTTGCCATAATAAAGGAGCAAAAAAGGCCGTAACCCGTTATGTGACGTTGGCAACAGCAGGCCGCCGGTTTGCATGGGTTGCTTTTCAACCGGTTACGGGCCGTACCCACCAGATTCGTGTTCATGCGGCCTCTCTGGGCATGCCCATCGCCGGTGACAGAAAATATGGCAATCCCTCTGAGTCCTTAGGAGGGCTTCCTGATGTTATGCATCTCCATGCGCGCGCTTTATCTGTACCGCAACTTGACGGGGGTAGACTTGAGATTGTAGCACCCTTGCCGCCCCACATGACAACAAGTTGGGAGATGTTGGGTTTTGAAATTCGCGAAGGGGAGGGAGATATTGATGCGCTTTTTGAGGAGGGTGCGCGGTGATGTTAAAAGAGGCGGACGAAAGATTTGACTGCATTGTGAATGGTAAGCCGCTTTACACACCCGCCGGAAGTCTTGTGCGGTTACCTTCAAAAGATTTGGC